>NZ_JBEKXH010000035.1:0-24995 GCF_049512235.1 Bradyrhizobium sp. | reverse complement strand
GGCATTATTGTTATTGACGATGAAGGCGCTGCCTGCCATCGCGCTGGCATTGAAATTCAGGATCCCGCTGCTGTTGATATTCGCCGCCCCGGCCGTGCTGGTGTCGTTGAAGTTGATGGTCCCACCGGTATTATTGGTGATCGACGCGTTACCCGCGCTGGAAGAATTGGAAAACGTGATGGTTGCGAGGTTGTTGTTGGTGATGACGGCGCTGCCGGCCGACGCGCTGGTGTTGAAATTTACCGTCGCGCTGTTGGTGATGGTTGCCGTCCCGGCGTTGCTGGTGTCCTTGAAGTTGACGTTGGCTCCAGTCCCGCTGTTGGTGATGATTGCGGCCGCGGCGGTACTGGTGTTGTTGAAGTCGACAATGGCTCCGGTTCCGCTGTTGGTGATGGTCGAAGTGCTGGCGGTGCTCGTGAGGTTGAATGCGATCGTTCCGGTTGCATCATTTGTAATCTGGGCAGAACCCGCCGAACTCGAATTCTGAAAATTGAGGGTGGCGGCGTTGACGATTGTCGCCGCACCTGCCGTGCTGTTGTTGTTGAATTCCAGGTCGCCAGTGTTGTTGACGGTGGCGCTGCCGGCGGTGCTGCTGCCCGTAAGCGAGATAATGAAGGCGTTGTTGTAGATCACCGGCCCGGGACCAAAGCTGGCGGAACTGGAGTTCTGAAGCACCATCGCAGCGTTGGAGGTGGCGGCGACATCGAAGGTTTGCGTGGCTCCGATGTTATTGTTGGTGACGCCGGTGCCATTGATGAGAAAGGCATCGTTGGTGGTGATGGTGTAGGTTGAAGATGTACTGGTGAAATCGATGGTCCCAACCGTGACCAGCCCGTTGCTCGTGACACCGGTTACCGTGCTGACATCGAAGGTGGCGGTGCCATTGGGAACATTCGGACTGGACGTCCAGTTGGTTCCGGTCGTCCATTCGTTGGTTCCGGGAGCGTTCAGCCAGGTCCCGTCGACCGCATAGGCCGGCACCGCTCCGAGCGCGGTGGTCGCCAGCAACATGGCAAGCGATTGCCGCGCCACCCACCTCGGTCTTAGTCCATGTTTTGGTATCCGAATGATCACATCGGTCATGGCGCTCGTCTCGGTCGAATCGAGGGTGAATTTCAATTCACGCGTGCAACTCACGGCCCGCAAACATTCGATCGACCTGGATGCCGTGCTACCTGTCCAAACCAGCCCTGGGACGCGAACACCGTTGCATCATTCTCACAGCTCTACCGGTATGTGCAACGAAGCGTGCACATTTTTTGAGGGGGAACCGACTGGAAGGTCTGTTATTTTTCGCGGCGTGCCCGTTTGGCAACATTTTTGGCGGCCCGCGGGGGCTTAAACGATCCGAAAGGCGGTGTGAGTACTACTGCGATACCCTTCAAATGGTAACAGCTTGACGTTGATTCGCACTGCGTTGGCGGAGGCGAGATTTTGCCGCTAGGCTAACAATGGCGGGAGCGGCGCTGGCGCTTGCTTTGAAGGCCATTTCTCGGCTGGAAGGACTGACATGGTCAAGTGGCCCAAAATTCTCGGCTTTGCCCCGCTTTCCGGCGGGATGATGCTGGCCGGCCTGTCGTCGCAGCTTCTGGCTGCGACCTCGGCCACGCTCGATATCATCTCCGACGAAGCCGCTGCACCGGCCGTCGTTGAGATCGGCCGCCTGAAACCGATCGCGGGCCCGAACCGGCCGGCAACCCAGTCGTCGCTTCGCAGCGGAAATCCGCTTTGGGCGGTTCCGCTCTCGGTCCTGACCGCTACGCGCGAGCGGCCGATTTTCTCGCCCTCCCGGCACCCTCAGCCTGACGTGGTACCGGCCGTGGCCCAGATCCGGGCGCCCGCGCCGCAGAAAGCCGGGGAGCCGGAAAGGCCGCCTTTAGCCCTGGTCGGAGCCGCTGTCGGGGGGGACGATGCGATTGCCATTCTCCTCGATCGGACCAACCAGAAGGTGGTCCGTTTGCGTCAGGGCGAAAGCTATGCCGGCTGGCTGCTGAGCGCGGTCCTGCAGCGCGAAGTAACATTCAAGAAGGCCGATCGCACCGAGGTTCTTGTGCTCGGACCCTCAGGCGGCCCTGCGGGCGCTCCTGGCGCCCCCGCCGCACACGGCATGATCGTGGTGCCGGCCGCAGGCACGGGTACCGTGGTGCCGGCTGCAGGCACGGGCACGTCCTTTGCTCCCTTTGTGCCCCGTTCGACGCCGAAGAACGGGGAGCCAGACGGGCTGTGACCGGTTCGATTCGGCATCGCGTGGCGCCATACCGCGTTCGACACGTAGAGATTATCCGCAGGTTGTTGAGCCGCTCGAGCCAAGTCGCGACCTTGCACCAAGGCCGATCCCGCCAATCCCGCCAGAGCCTTTTCGGTTCTGATTGGAATCAGAACCGAGGCTCTGTTCTTTTGTTTTGACGCGTCTTCTTCACGCGAACCGGTATCCATCCCGGATCAGGTCCGGGGCAGGCTTGCGCTCGAAAACGCCATTGCCTTTGGCCGTCACGACTTCAGACTGGCCTGACGAATGAGATATTGCCCGTAACCCGTCGCTTTCATGGGCTCGGCAAGGCGCAGTAGCTGCTCGGCATCGATAAAGCCCTGAGCAAACGCGATTTCTTCCGGGCAGGCGATCTTCAGGCCCTGGCGCTTCTCGATGACGTAGATGAACTGCGAGGCCTCCAGCAGGGATTCGTGGGTGCCAGCATCGAGCCATGCATATCCGCGGCCGAACCGCTCGACATGGAGTTCGCCGCGCTCGAGATACCACTGGTTGAGATCGGTGATCTCGAGTTCGCCCCGCGCCGAGGGCTTCAGTTCGCGCACGACATCGACCACGCGCTCGTCGTAAAAATACAGCCCGGTGACGGCGTAGTTGGATCTCGGCGCTTCCGGTTTTTCGACGATGCGCAGGGGATGGTAGGAGGCGTCGAACTCAATCACGCCGTAGCGCTCGGGATCGTCGACCCAACAGGCAAAAACGGTTGCGCCCCGGGCCTGCTGCGCGGAAACGCCCAACAAGGCGCGTAGATTGTCACCATAGAAGATGTTGTCGCCAAGGATCAGCGCTGATGGATTGCCGGCGAGAAACTCCCTGCCGATCAAAAATGCTTCGGCAATGCCGCCCGGATGGTCCTGGATCGCATAGGACAGCTCGATCCCCCATTGCTGGCCGTTGCCGAGCAGGCGCTGGAATTGCGCAATCTCTTCCGGCGTGGTGATGATCAGGAGTTCGCGGATGCCGGCCAGCATCAGCGTGGTCAGCGAATAATAGATCAGCGGCTTGTCGTAGATCGGCAGCAATTGCTTAGAGGTGGCGAGGGTCAGTGGATAGAGCCGAGTTCCCCGGCCTCCGGCCAGAACGATCCCTTTGCGATTCATACGCCATGCTCTTCGTGTTCGCTGCCGCCCTGAATTCGGCGACGCCTCGTTAGCATGCGCCCTTCCGCACCTCAAAACGCTTTCATCAGAAGGACCCATCCACTTGTTCAATCAGCCACGTGCCCGGGCCTTGCAACCGTTGCAAGCTATTTGCATAAGCTCAGCTATATCAATAAGTTATCGGGCGCGCTTGATCGCGTTGCGCGCTCAAGGCCGCTGCTATAGCAATGCTCTTTGTGACGCTTGGCGTTGAAATCCTGCCATCACGACCAAAACCCTTACTTGGCGTCTCGCGCCAGCCGGCTCGGCGCGGTAAATCCTGTGGTTAGTTGCGAGGGCCATAATGCGGTTACTGATGCTCGGTTATTCCTCGATCGCGGAACGACGCGTCATTCCGGCCGCGGCGAAGGTTGCGGCGATCGACGAAATCTCGATTGCCAGCAGGAGTCGTTCACCGCCGGCGGGCTGGCCGAAGGCTGGACGCTTCTTTCGCGATTATGAGGCGGCGCTGCGGCACAGCGATGCGGAAATCGTCTACCTTTCGCTGCCGAACGCGATGCATGATCGATGGGTGATGTCCGCGCTCGGCGCCGGCAAGAACGTCATCGTCGACAAGCCGGCCATGACCACGTCGGAGGGCAGCGAACGTGCCGTGCAGGAAGCGCGGCGCATCAACCGTGTCCTGGCTGAGGCAACCGTGTTCGGCTACCATCCTCAGTTCGAGGCGCTCGCGGGTTTCATCGCCGAAAACGGTCCGCTGACGCACGTCGATGCCCAGTTCATCATTCCGCCGCTTCCGATCGCCAATTTTCGCAACCACAGCGAGCTTGGCGGCGGGTGCCTACAGGACATGGGGCCCTATGGCGCCGCGGTGATGCGGATGGTCGGCGGCGGTCCGCCCTCGCATCTTGCGGCGCTGGCAGGCGGCAGCCATCCCGACACCGGCGTTGACATGGGCTTTTCAGTACAGGCGCGGCTGGCGAATGGCGGGATCTTTTCCGGCCATTTCAGCTTCGAGGGGGAGTACCAAAACCGCTTGCTTGTTGTGGCACGGTCGGGCTCCGTGATAATGGATCGCGTGTTCAGCCCTCCCGCTGATTACCGAATGGAATGGCGCCAGCGTATCCGCAATGTCGAGAGCGTCATAACATTTGACGTCGCAGATACTTTCGTACGCTTCCTGGAGGCGGTCACGGCTGCGGTCGCAAACGGTGACCGCGAGCGCTTTCATGGCGATCTCATGGCCGACGCCGCGTGCCGGGCCCGCATCGCCCAAGCCCTCGCAACTCAGTGATCCATGAAATCGTGCGGGTGAGAAAATAATGCCAATCAACGTCTGGGACTATCGGCGTGAATACGAGGAGTTGCGCGAGGAGATTCTTGCAGCGGTGGATCGCGTATTCCGATCCGGTCGCCTCGTTCTCAGTCAGGAGGTTGTCAGATTCGAGCGCGAGATGGCAGCCTATCTCGGCGTCGCCGGCGGTGTGGGCGTCAACAGCGGAACCGACGCCATCACCATCGCATTGGCCGCATTGGGTGTGAAAGCCGGCGACGAAGTCATCACCGTGCCCAATACCGCGGTGCCGACGGTTTCCGCGATCCGCACGCTCGGCGCCACGCCGGTGTTCGTCGATGTGCGCGACGACGACTTCCTGATGGATGTCGAACAGATCGAGGCGGCGATAACGCCGCGTACCACGGCGATCGTTCCGGTTCACCTCTATGGCCAGTGCGTCGATCTCGATCCACTCATGGCCGTTGCCCGGCGGCACGGGCTTAAAGTGATGGAGGACTGTGCGCAGTCGCAAGGCGCGCTTTATAAGCAGCGGCAGTCTGGCAGTATCGGCGACGCGTCATCTTTCTCATTTTATCCGACCAAGGTGCTCGGGGCGTATGGCGACGGCGGCATGGTGATGAGCAATGCGGAGGCGGTAACCCGTGCGGCGCGCAGTCTTCGCTTCTACGGCATGGAAACCCAGTATTATTCCGAGCGGCACGGCTACAACTCCCGTCTCGACGAAGTGCAGGCGGCAATTTTGTCGCTCAAGCTGCCGCGGATCGACGGATGGATCGAGCGCCGCCGCGCCATCGCCGCGCGCTACGACCAGGCGCTCGCGGGGACCGGCCTGGTGCCCCCGCGCGAGAACGCGCACAGCCGCCATGCCTATTACGTCTACGTGGTCGAGCATCCGACCGACCGCGACGGCGTGCTGGAGCGATTGGCCAAGCGGGACATCAACTGCAACGTCTCCTACCGCTGGCCTATTCATATCATGCGCGGCTTTGCCGATCTCGGTTACCGCGAAGGGCAATTCCCGGTCGCGGAGCGCAAGGCGCGCCGGGTATTCTCGTTGCCGATGTATCCACACCTCGGGGCCGAGGAGGTCGACACGGTGATCGCGGCCCTGAAGGAGGTCGCCTGATGGCAGAGCGCGCGCATCTCGACTGGTTTCGCGAGCGAGTGGCGGCCTCACGCGAGATCGAGCACAAGGATGCTGCGCCGATCCTGGCCTGGTGCGAGAATCTGCGCCATTCAATTCAGTTCAGGGCCGACCTGATCGGCCTTGACGCGGTTCGCGGCTGGCTGCGCGACGAGCGAGGTAATTGGCGTCACCAGAGCGGGCAATTTTTCGGCGTCGAAGGTGTGAGGGTAGAAAGCGGCGGCCTGCGGGAGGTGGCCGCCTGGGACCAGCCGATCTATACCCAGCCGGAGGGCGGCGTCCTCGCCATGCTCGCCCGCGAAACCCCGGCGAAAGGGGTCGAGTTTATGCTGCAGGCCAAGGCGGAGCCGGGAAATATCGGCGTGCTGCAGCTCTGTCCCACCATCCAGAGCACATGGTCGAATATCAAGCGCGCGCACGCCGGCAAACGGCCGCCGATGGTGGAAGTGCTCACCGCCAAAGCCGGCATCCGGATCGTGTATCGGGCGGAGCACAATGAAGAGGGCGGCCGGTTCTGGCGCAAGTCGAATGAAAATGTTGTTGTGTTCCTGGAAGATGAACGCGTGATCGAAACCGATACGGCGATGTTTTACTGGGCCAGTCTCAGTCAGATCAGGCAACTCGCCTTGATGGACAATGTGCTCAGTCCGTTCGTGAAGACCATTCTCCTGCCAATATAACAGCGGGCTGTCGCGTGGTTACGCTCAGCCCTGCTTTGCCGGCCGCGTGGGCTTTGCGACCTTTGCGATACGTTGGGTTGCCAAAATTCTGCAATCAGTATATCTGCCAACCAAAAGTCGCAGGTCGTAGCACGCAAAATCCGCCCGTTGGGTTTTCGTCACTTGCTGACAGCTGTCGGGACACCGAACTTGTGAGGCTCTTCCAGAATTGCAGATATTATCCTTCGCTGCGCCCGAGGCTACGCGAACTGTCCAAGAACTGCGCGACATTCGGCGATCGAATCAACGCTTTCCTCGATTTCCGTGAGTCGGCGGCGCACATTCTTCTACCCGTCGATCAGCGGGCCGAATGGGCGTTTTTCACCAATGGCGATGATGCAGAGGTTCAGAAGCTCTGGGCGCGTGCGCACGGCCTGAGTTCGCGCGCATCATTGAGCGATATCCTGAAAGCCCAGATCGAAGAGCACCGCGCCGAAATATTCTACAATCTCGACGCAACAGGCTGGAAAGCGGACTTCGTCAAGGGGCTGCCGGGATGCGTAAAGAAGATCATCGCCTGGCATGCCGCACCTTTCAACAACGTATCGTTTGCCGGCTATGACCTCGTGGTGTGTAATTTTCCGTCGATTCTGGCGGCTCTGAAGCGGCAGGGATGCCGCACGGAGACGTTCTTTCCGGCCCACGATCCGGAACTGAAGCCGTTCGCAGCGCGCGAGCATCGGCCGGTCGATGTGCTGTTCGTCGGAGGGTATTCACGCCATCACGCGCGGCGGGCGGCGGTTTTGCAGGCCGTGGCGCAACTGGCCGGAGAGTACAGGATTGTGTATCATCTGGACCGGTCCCGGCTGTGCCGGCTGGCGGAATCTCCGCTCGGACGATTTCTGCCTCTGGCGCGGCACCGCCGGCCTGCGGCCATCAGGACCATCACGAAGCAGCCAAGATTCGGGCGGGACTATTACGATTTGCTTGCCTCCGCCAAAATCGTCCTGAACGGTTCGATCGATATGGCCGGCGGGGACCGCGGCAACATGCGCTGCTTTGAGGCGCTGGGCGCCGGCGCCTTGCTGCTGTCGGACGCAGGCAATTATCCGGAGGGCATGAGGGATGATCGGACGATCGCGACCTACAACTCGCCGGAGCAGGCCGTAATGCAGGTCAGACGCTTGATCCAGGACTCCGAAAGAAGACTGCGCATCGCGCGCGCGGGCCACGAAATGGTATCCGAGCTTTATTCAAAAGTGGCTCAATGGCAGCGCTTCGAGGCGCTGGTTGCCTCGATCTAGAAGGCCGATCATGTCAGACAGCTTTATTCCAATTTCGAAGCCGTTCATCGGGGCCCGCGAAAAGGAGCTTGTTCTTGATGCGCTGAATTCCGGATGGGTTTCCTCGATCGGAAAATACATCGATGAGTTCGAGGCAGGCTTTGCGCGCTATTGCGGCACCAAATATGCCATCGCGGTGAGCAACGGCACCACAGGCCTTCACCTCGCGCTCGCGGCGCTTGGACTCAAACCGGGCGATGAGGTCATCGTTCCGGATTTGACCTTCGTGGCGACGGCGAATGCCGTCGCCTATACCGGGGCAACGCCTGTTCTCGCCGACATCGCCCCTGACACCCTGTGTATCGATCCTGCCTCGGTCAGGTCGCTGCTCTCGGAACGTACCAAAGCGATCATTCCGGTCCATCTCTATGGTCATCCGGCCGACATGGACGCCGTGATGGAAATTGGCGACGCCCACGGTATTGCTGTCATCGAAGACGCAGCCGAAGCGCATGGCGCGGAATACAAGGGCCGCAGGGTCGGCGGCATCGGCAAATGCGGCGTGTTCAGCTTTTATGGCAACAAGGTCATTACCACAGGCGAAGGTGGGATGGTGACGACCAATGACCCTGAATTCTGCGAGCATGCAAGACGGCTGCGTGACCATGCCATGAGTCCGCGGCGGCGATATTTTCACGAAGAGCTGGGATTTAACTATCGCATCACCAATCTGCAGGCGGCGCTGGGCGTGGCGCAGCTGGAACGCATCGGCGATTTCCTCGACCGCCGCGCGGAGATCATGAGCTGGTACCGTTCGCAGATCGCCACCACGGAAGGCGTTCGGCTGAACCGGGTAAAAAACTGGGCCAAGAGCGCGTTCTGGATGGTGTGCCTGGAGGTTGACTGGTTGGACGAAGCGCGGCGGGATGAATTGATGCAGAGACTAAAGGCGCGTGGCATCGACACCCGCCCATATTTTTGCGCGCTGTCCTCGATGCCGATGTACAGGCAGCCGCCGCTTCCGGTCGCGGCGCGCAAGTCGCGGACCGGCCTCAATCTGCCGTCCTATTACGAGCTGACGCAGCCTGAGGTGCGGCGCATCGGCGCGGAGGTGAACCGGATTCTCAGAGAGCTGGGCCCGTTTTGAAAGCAGCGGCATGCGTTCCGGGTCGGGTGATGGCGCCGCCCGCGATTGCGGTCTGACGTGTCACCATCAGCCGGGCTCGGCGGGCCGGGACGGCTTGCACCCACAGACGGAGTAACGGACGTGACGATCAAGCTCGGCGTTGTCGCGCTCGCCGGACCCGACAATGGCGGAACCTACCAGTATACGCTGTCCACGTTGCAGGCTCTGCGCCATACCAGCGGTTTTGAGATCACGCTCTATGGTGATCCGCAAAATCCGGACTTTGTCGAATTAGGTTACCCGATCCGTCGCTTTGCGGAATCCCGGGCCCAGCAATTGGCGGCGCTGACGGCTCGCAAGCTGCGGATCAGCCTGCCTGACCCATTTGGTTCTGAGGATATCCTGCTGGCCCCGATTTATTCGCTGGCACTGCTGCACACGTCGAAGCCTTATGCCTATACGCTGCACGACCTTCAGGAGAACTATTTGCCCCGCAATTTTTCCTGGTGGCGGCGGACCTGGCGGTATCAGGTCTATGCGGAGCTGTCGGGACGAGCGCGGCGCGTTATCTGCGAATCCAGCCACGTAAAAATGGGCATCCATCGTTTCTTTGATGTTCCCGAAGCGCGGATCGCGGTGATTGCGGCGCCTCCGCTGCGCCAGTTCCTCGAAGACCAGTCCAACGAGCGGTTGCGGGCCGTGCGAATCCGGCTGCGGCTGCCGGCGAGGTTTTTGTTCTATCCGGCTCAGTTCTGGGCGCACAAGAATCATTTGCGCCTGATCGAGGCGTTTCGGCAGGTCGTGGCCGAGGTGCCCGATTTGAAGCTGGTGCTGACCGGAAAAAAATACCAGGCCTATGACGCGGTGATGCGGGCGATCGACACATTGGGCCTGGGCGAGCAGGTTCTTCATCTCGGCTATGTGGCGCAGGATGACTTGCGCGGGATCTACCAGCTCGCGACCGCCTTGGTAATGCCGTCGCTGTTTGAAAGCATAAGCATTCCGATCTACGAGGCATTTCAGGTTGGAACGCCGGTTATTGCATCCGGTATCCTGGCCATCCCGGAGCAGGTCGGCGATGCCGGCCTGCTGTTCGACCCGGAATCCGTCGCATCGATCAGAGCAGCCATTCTAAGGATTGTAAACGACCCCGAGACGGCGCGCTTGCTTGGAGCAAGGGGACGAGACCGGATGCTGGCGATGACGCCGGAGCGCTATGGCGCCCAATTGCAGGAGCTATTGCGGCAGCTGCGATAGCGGAGCGCGGCCGCCGCCGACGAGGATTCAAAATTCGAAGACGAAATCGGGGAGCCCGGGATGATTGGGACGGTCCAATCCGGGGATCGGATAGCGCGAGCGCGATGGCGACGGCGCCGAATTGTAGAAGCGCTTGTTGAGGAAGGTAATTTCCGGAGCAATCGGAAAATTGAACGGGGCAATCCCGCCCATGTTGTTGCCGTGAATATGCACGATATGGAAGTCACGCTTGGCCTTCTCGATCAGAGAATTGAACAGGCCAGAGACGATATCGACGTCATGGAATTCGATCGCCATCGCCACGATCGTTCCGGAATGCCGGAGCAGGTCTTCAAGGACGCGATACTCGCTTCCCTCGATGTCCATCTTCACAAAGACCTGACATTGCGCCGGTAGCCGGCCGAAGGCATCCGCCACGGTCGCGCTGTTGTCCTGGTGGTCGCGCCAGATCCTCTGTTTGAAGTGAATTCGATCCACCCGGAAAAAAAGCAGGTAATCGATCCACCTGAAGGCCTTCGGCAGTGCGCTTGCCCTGAACAGCAGGACGAAACGCAGCAACTGACCGACCGAAAACTGGACCGCCGTCAGCAGCGAGACCGTGTGGTCGTAACAGTGGATCAGGGCCTTGGCATTATGCCGCTTGAAATCGCGCTCAAAAGTCCAGTCGTGGGAAAGGCCGAACGAGAGCAATGCATTGGCTGCGGCGACCGCTTCCAGCGGGACGACATATCCACCGTCATTTTCGGCTCCGATCCGCACAAGCGACTCGCACGCGACGGGATGCAAATCCGACAGCTCAATCGGATTGTCGCCAGCAGTCCGGGCCTTCGCATATGCATCGATCGGAATCACGCTTGCGACAACCCTGTCTGTAAAGTCGGTTCACAGCCGAAACCGGGCATCGTGGAACGGAGCTGGTCTACCTGATGTCCTAGACCGCGACACGAAAGCCGTAGTTCCTGTCGATCCACGCCTTGTAGCCGCCGCTGGTCACCTCGCGCCACCAGTCTTCCCGGTCAAGGTACCAGCGGATGGTCTGCCGGAGTCCGTGCTCGAACCCGACGCTGCACCGATTGCCGAGCTCGGCGGCGAGCTTGGCGGCATCGATCGCATAGCGGTGGTCATGGCCGGGCCGGTCGGTCACGTAGCCGATGAGCGAGCGGCAGGCGGCCCCCTTAGCCGCGGGACACGAGGGAAAGCGCGCGGCAAGGCGGGGATCATCGGCGAAAGCATCGTCGAGCGTGTCGCAGATCGCGCCGACCACGTCGCGGTTGTTTTGTTCGTTGCCGCCACCGATATTATAGGTCTCGCCGATGCGGCCTCGTTCGATCACGGACATCAGGGCGTCGCAATGGTCGGAGACGTGCAGCCAGTCGCGGATGTTGGAGCCGTCGCCGTAGATCGGCAGCGGTTTTCCCTCCACTGCGTGAATGATCATCAGCGGAATCAGCTTCTCGGGGTGCTGGTAGGGGCCGTAATTGTTCGAGCAATTGGTAATCATCGCGGGCATGTCGTAGGTCGTGACGAAAGCGCGCACCAGATGGTCGCTCGCGGCCTTGCTTGCAGCGTAAGGCGAATTGGGGCGGTAGGGCGAGGATTCCGAAAAGGCCGGATCGCCCGGTCCGAGCGAGCCGTAGACTTCGTCGGTCGATACGTGCAGGAAACGTGCGCAACCGATCAGGTCTGACGAGCGCCACGCATCCAGCGCCGCCTGGAGCAGGGTGAACGTGCCGAGCACGTTGGTTTTCAGGAAAGCTTCGGGATCGACGATCGACCGATCGACATGAGATTCGGCGGCGAGGTGAGCGACGCGCGTGAAGCCATGCTCGTCGAACAGCAATCGTACCAGTGCGGCATCGCCGATGTCGCCCTTGACAAACTGAATGCTGCGATCCGCGATCAGCGGTTCGAGACTTCGCAGGTTTGCCGCATAGGTCATGGCATCGAGGACCATCAGCCGGTCGTCCGGACGCGCCGCGCGCCAGGCATGCACGAGGTTCTGGCCGATGAAACCCGCGCCGCCGGTGATCAGGACGCGCTGCATCGGAGGTTTCGGATTGTCCAACACTCGAAAATGCTTCCTTGAACCGGATAGCCCGCCGCCATTCCGCTGGAGATCCGGCCCGGAAACCCAACGATGTCGTTCGGCCAAATGCACGAACCAGCCGAACAATCCGGCTGCCCGAGGCTGCTATTCCGTCGCGGTCGAGTGATAATCGCTATGATTTTGATCGTCAATAGTGGGACAAATACGGCATCTCATGTTACTTGCAGATCCCCGCGATCGGATTTTGCGGACGATTGCAGAGGGAAGCTTCAATGATGATCAGATTTGGCCTGCTCGGCTGCGGGCGCATCGCGAAGCGCCATTCCGATTTGCTGGGCGGCAACCATATCGATCGGGCAACGCTTGCGGCGGTCTGCGATCCCGTCGCCGCGCGCGCCGACGCCATCGCGTCGAGGTACGGCGTTCCCGCGCATTATGATATCGAGGATTTTCTGGCGCGGAAGGACATCGATGCCGTCGCGGTCCTGACCCCGAGCGGCATGCACCCGCAGCATGTCATCGCCTGCGCCCGGGCCGGCAAGCACGTCGTGGTCGAAAAGCCGATGGCGCTGCGGCTGCAGGATGCCGACGACATGATGCGCGCCTGCGATCTGGCCGGCGTCAAGCTGTTCGTGGTCAAACAGAACCGCTTCAACGTTCCGGTCGTCAAGGCGCGCGAGGCGCTGGAGGCCGGACGGTTCGGCCGTCTCGTTCTGGGTACCGTTCGGGTGCGCTGGTGCCGGGACCAGGCCTACTATGATCAGGATGACTGGCGCGGCACCTGGGCCTTTGATGGCGGCGTGCTCTCGAACCAGGCCAGCCATCATGTCGACATGCTGGAATGGTTTTTCGGCGATGTGGTCAGCGTTCATGCCCGCGCCATCACTGCGCTTGCCAGGATCGAAGCCGAGGATACCGCGGTGGCAACCCTGAAATTCCGCAGCGGCGCGCTGGGTATCATCGAGGCGACGACGGCGGCGCGGCCGAGGGATCTCGAGGGATCGCTGTCGATTCTGGGCGAGAGGGGCACGGTGGAAATCGCGGGTTTCGCGGTCAATCAGATCAGGCACTGGAGTTTCGTCGACGAGCTTCCGAGCGACAAGGACGTGCTGGAGAAATATTCCGTCAACCCGCCGAACGTCTATGGCTTCGGCCATCAGGCCTATTATCAGCACGTGATCGACTGTCTGGTCCATCAACACGCCGCGCTGGTTGACGGAATTGAGGGCCGCAAAAGCCTCGAATTGATTTCGGCGCTCTATGAATCGATCGAGACCGGCGAGGAAGTTCCGCTGCACTTCACCCCGCGTCTGTGCCGGCTCGGTGTGACGCCGTGAACCCGCCCGATATCCGAAAGGCCTGCCTGCGCGATGTCGAATTCGGCGCGCGGGTCAGGGTCATCGAACCCTGCAATCTCTATGGCTGCAGCATCGGCGATGATTGCTTCGTCGGGCCGTTTACCGAAATTCAGAACGGCGCGGTCATTGGCGCCCGCACCCGCGTGCAGTCGCATAGCTTCATCTGCGAACTGGTGACGATCGGCGAAGATTGTTTTGTCGGCCATGGCGTGATGTTCATCAACGACACTTTTGCAACTGGCGGCCCTGCGGGCGGCCGCAGGGAACTGTGGCGCGAGACCGTGATCGGCAACCGGGTTTCGATCGGTTCCAACGCCACCATCATGCCGGTGCGCATTGCCGACGATGTGGTCATCGGGGCGGGCGCGGTCGTGACCCGCGACATTACGGCGGCCGGAAGCTATGCGGGAAACCCGGCGCGCCGGCTCAAGTCGCAATCATAGAAAGGCGATCAATGCCGGTACCATCAGCGGATTTGCAGCTTCAGTATCAGACCATCAAGACCGAGATCGACGCCGCGATATCAGCCGTGATCCGCGACAGCGCCTTCATTCGCGGGCCGTTTGTCGATGCCTTCGAACGGGAATTTGCGGCCGCGGTTGATATCGGCCATTGCATATCGTGCGCCAACGGCACCGACGCGCTCTACCTGGCGATGGCCGCGCTGCGCGTCAAACCGGGCGACGAAGTCATCACCACGGCGCATTCGTGGATCAGCACTTCGGCCATGATCACCCATTCGGGCGCCGACGTCGTGTTCTGCGACACCGACGGCCAAACCTTCACGATCGATCCCGCTGGCGTAGAGGCTGCGATCACGCCGCGCACGGTCGGCATTATTCCGGTTCATCTTTACGGCCAGCCGGCCGATATGGACGCGATCATGGCGATCGCGGCCAGGCACGGGCTCTGGGTCATCGAGGATTGCGCGCAGGCCCATCTGGCGCGCTACAAGGGCCGGCAGGTCGGCACCTTCGGCTCTGCTGCGACCTATTCGTTCTACCCGGGCAAGAATCTGGGTGCGATGGGCGACGCCGGCGCCGTCGTCACCAACGACCGCGCACTGGCCGAGCACATCACCATGCTTGCCCGCCACGGCGGCCTCAGCAAGCACCAGCACCGCATCGAAGGCATCAACAGCCGGCTCGACGGCCTGCAGGCGGCAATCCTGTCGGCCAAACTGCCGCATCTTCCAAAGTGGACAGAAGCGCGCCGGCAGGCCGCTGCTATCTATGATGCCGGTCTCAATCAGATCGAGGATGTCGTGATTCCCGCGGTCGCGCCGGAGCGTAGCCACGTCTATCATCTCTATACGATCAAGCACCCGCGCCGCGACGCGCTGGCGGCGCATTTGAACGCAAAGGGGGTGCAGACCGCGGTCAATTATCCGACCGCGTTGCCCTTTCTCGAAGCCTACAGCCGGCTCGGTCACCGCCCGGAACAGTTTCCGAACGCGTATGGTCAGCAGAGCAAGATACTGTCGCTGCCGATGTTCGCCGAGATCACCCGGGAGCAACTGGACCAGGTCATCACTCTGGTGCGCGCGTTTCAGGCCGGCGATCGCTGACCGGAGCGATCAGGACGGCTTGCGCTCGTCCGAGATCACCTTGCCATCGTTCGGCAGACTTCCCGGTGCCACCAGCTCGACAGCGCCCTGAAGTTTTGTCGTTGCGCGCAGCGTGGCAGCGGTCTCGCTGCGAAGCGCCTCGCCCGGCGCCGCACATTCGGCCCAGAGCGTCATCGCATCGGTTTCGCCCTCGCGCGTCACGACCAGGCGGAGCCGCCCCAGCTGCGGGTGGCGCTTGCCGATTTCGGCGATCTGCTCGGGCCGCACGAACATGCCCTTGACCTTGGTGGTCTGGTCGGCGCGTCCCATCCAGCCCTTGATCCGCAGGTTGGTCCGTCCACACGGGCTTCCGCCGGGCATGGCAGCCGTCAGGTCGCCGAGCGCGAGCCGAATCCAGGGGTGGTCAGGATCAAGCGAGGTGACGACGATCTCGCCGACGTCGCCCTCGGCGACGGGGTCGCCGGTGCCGGGCCGCACGATTTCGAAGATCAGATCCTCGTTGACCACCATGCCTTCGCGGGCTTCCGTCTCGAAGGCGATCAGGCCGAGATCGGCGGTGCCGAAGGCCTGATAGGCATCGATGCCGCGCGACTTTATCGCGTCCTGCAGCGACTTTGGAAATGCGGCGCCTGATACCAGCGCGCGCCTGATCGAGGAGAGGGCGCGGCCTGCGGCGTCGGCTGTGTCGAGCAGGATTTTGAGGAAATCCGGCGTGCCGCTGTAGCCGACCGGGCGATAGGCCTCGATCACCTCGAACTGGGCGTCGGTATTGCCGGGGCCGGCGGGAATGACCGCGCAACCGAGCGCGCGCGCCGAGGCGTCGAAAATGAAGCCGCCGGGAGTCAGGTGATAGCTGAAAGTGTTCAGCACCACGTCGCCACGCCTGAATCCCGCCGCGAACAGCGCCCGGGCGCCGCGCCAGGGGTCGGCATGGAGAGGCTCCGGCTCGAAAATCGGGCCCGGCGATGTAAACAGCCGCCCAAACGAGCTGGGAAGCCCGCTGACGAGGCCGCCGAACGGCGGCGCGGCCTTGTGCAGGGCGGGGAGATCGGACTTGCGCAGCACCGGCAAGCGCGCCAGCGCCGTCCGGCTGGTGATGTCGGCGGGATCGACGTCCCTGAGGCGCTCGGCATGGGCGGGGGCGACCATCGCCTTGCGCAGCACCCCCGGCAGCCGCGAAAACAGCTCCGCTTCCCGTTCGGCGGGACTTCGGGTTTCGCGCACGTCGTAGTGGTCGGTCATCGTCGATCCCTGCGTGGCCGGAGCGATTGGCGGGTGGTAAGTGGCGAGGTCGTAATTCGGTCAGCTGGCCGCGGCTAGGAGCAGCGCCATGTTACATGATATCAGACCACAAATAAGACGCAGCGTATCGGTGCTGCGCATCCGCCGGGAAAGGCCATGGTTGAAACAAATCCTGTGACAACGGCAAACCTGACCGACGCGGGCGATATCGTCGCGGTTCTGAAGAACCGCATCGTCGACCATTCGCTGCCGTTATGGTCGGGCGCGGGCTGGAATCGAACGACCGGCGGCTTCGTGGATCGGCTCGATCCGGAAGGCCGCGCCGACCTTGCCGCCCCCCGGCGTGTCTTGGTGCAAGCCCGGCAGATCCATTGCTTCGCCGTGGCGGCGCAAATCGGCTGGTATCCCGAGGGCCGCCAGATCGCGCTGAAGGGGCTCGAATATCTGTTGACCAAAGCGAAAAGCCCCGACGGCCAGCCGGGCTTTGTCCATACGCTTTCGCCGGACGGCAGGGTGCTGCATCCGCTGCGCGATAGCTATGACCACGCCTTTGTCATGCTGGCACTGGCAAGCGTTTATGCGCTGGACCGCGACGCGCAGGTCCGCGCCGAAATCGACGCGCTGCTTTCATTTCTGGATCACAGGCTGCGCTCGCCCCACGGCGGCTTCCTGGAAGGATGGCCGGCGTCGATGCCGCGGCGGCAGAACCCGCAGATGCATCTGTTCGAAGCCATGATCGCAGCGTTCGACGCGACCCATGAGGCGGCGTTCCAGAATCGCGCCGGGGAATTCTTTGCGCTGTTTCTCGCCAATCTCTACGACAAGCAAACCAATGTGCTTGGAGAATATTTCGAGGAGGATTGGTCGAGGATCGAGCCGGTCTGCGTCGAACCCGGACATCAGGCGGAATGGGTCTGGCTGCTCCGGGGTTTCGAACGAATTACGGGTTGTCCGACCGGGCGGCATCGCGCCGCGCTGCTGGCTTCGGCGCTGCGTTATCGCGACGAGGCGACGCAATGCCTGACCGATGAGGGCGACGCCGCGGGCAATATCAGGAGGCATAGCCGGCGGCTGTGGCCGCAAACTGAAATCGCCAAGGCCTGGATCGCGCAGGCCGAGGCGGGCGAAACGGGCGCCGCCGAACAAGCCCGCGCGGCATTAGCGCGGCTCGAACGGCATTATCTCAGGCATCCCGTCGCCGGCGGCTGGTACGATCAGTTCGATCGCGACGGCCGCTCGCTGGTGGCTACGATCCCGGCGTCGTCGTTTTATCACGTGCTTGGCGCGGTCGCGGAAGCCGAACGGGTGCTGGGCTGAAGCCCGGAATGACGACGAGGGAAAGCGGGCTCACAGCCATCGCTTCCGTCTTTTAAAACTTTTCAGATTCTTAAAACTCTTGCGCTGATCACCGGCGCCGCCGAGATAAAACTCCTTGACGTCTTCATTGTCGCGCAGCTCGGAGGCCGTGCCGTCGAGCACCACCTTGCCCTGTTCCATGATGTAGCCGTGGCTCGCGACCGATAGCGCGGCGCGGGCGTTCTGCTCGACCAGCAGGATCGTGACGCCGAGATCGCGGTTGATCTGCCGGATGATTGCGAAGACTTCCTTGACCAGCAAGGGCGACAATCCCATCGACGGCTCGTCCATCAGGATCATCTTCGGGCGCGCCATCAGCGCGCGGCCGATCGCCAGCATCTGCTGTTCGCCGCCGGAGAGGTAGCCGGCGAGCCCGGTACGCTCCTTCAGGCGCGGGAAGTAATTATAGACCATCTCGATATCGGCGCCGACTTCGCCGTCACGGCGGGTAAACGCCCCGAGCCGCAAGTTTTCCAGCGACGTCATGTCGGAGATGATGCGGCGGCCCTCCATCACCTGGAAGATGCCGCGGCGCACGATCTTGTCGGGATCGATGCCATTGATGCGCTCGCCGTTGAACACGATTTCGCCACGGGTGACTTCGCCGTCTTCGGTCTTGAGCAGTCCGGAGATTGCCTTCAGCGTCGTCGACTTGCCGGCGCCGTTGGCGCCGAGCAGCGCCACGATCGCGCCCTGCTGGACTTCGAGGCTTAGACCCCGCAGCACCAGGATGACATCGTCATAGACCACCTCGATATTGCGTACGCTGAGCAGCGGGGCAGCGGCGGTCAGGACTGTTGGCGGGTTCGTGGCGGCGGTGGCTTCAGTCATGGCGTGTTCCGGCAGCCGGTAAAGCGCCGCGCTCGGTTCCACCCCCTGCCCGTCATCACCCGCGAAAGCGGGTGATCCAGTATTCCAGAGGCGCCTGGGCTAAATCGATAGGGCCGCGGCGTACTGGATCCCCGCCTTCGCGGGGATGACGACAGAGTGGATTGGGCGCTCTGTGGACAATCTCGGCCGTTACCTTACCACCCGAACCATTCCGGCTTGCGCGGCAGTTCCACGGTCTTGACCTTCTCCAGCTTGATGGTGCCCTTGGCCATGAGATCGTTGAGATCGCCATCGGTCGGCCCCGAGATTTTCGCGCGGTAGAGATCGACCTTGAGCATGGCGCGATGGTCCTTCTCGGTCCAGGTCGAGGGATTGCAGACGCCTTCCATGCCGGCCGGCACCCAATCCTTTTTCTGGTAGAAGCCTTTGGCCACGTTTTCTCCGGTGGCGCCGCCGTTACCCGCGGCCCACTCGATGGCTTCCTTCATGTATAGCGCGGTGCAGACCGCCGCGATGTAGTGCACGGGACGATAGACCTTGCCGGTCGGGTCCGACATCTTGGAAATTTCCATCACGGTTTTCATGCCGGGCGCGTTTCCGCCCCAGCCGACCGCGGTGCGCAACGGGAAGATGACGCCGTCGGCGGCATCGCCGGCCGCCTTGGCGGCGTTCTCATCCATGCCCCAGACGTTGCTGAGGAACTGGACGTCGACACCGGCGGTCTTGCAGGCTTTCATGACCGAGATGTTGGAGGCGGCGGTGTTGCCGAGATAGGCGTAATTGGCGCCGGAACTCTTCAGGCTGAGGCACTGTGCGCTGTAGTCGCCCGGCGCCAGCGCGAATACCAAAGGCGGCAGCACGTCGAAGCCGAGCTCGGTCGCGAGTGCCTCGCCGGCGGCCTTGGGCGCGTTGGGATAGGGGTGGTTGGCGCCCATATGCACGAATTTCGGTTTGCCCGGCTTGCCCTTGGCCTTCCAGTCTTCGGCCGCCCAGGTCAGTTCAGCGCGCAGCGCATCCGAGTAGCTCGGGCCATAGAAGAAATTATAGGGCGCGGGTTTTGCCTTGCCGCTGGTGCCCTCGGGATCGGTCAGGGCGGCGGCGTAGGAACCTGAGATATCCGGGATCTTGTCCTGCGCCAGAAAGCCGGTCAGCGCTTCGGTGTCCGCCGTGCCCCAGCCCACGATCGCCGCGACCTTGCCGTCGGGGGCGGACCACTTCTTGTAGAGCGCGATCGCGCGCGGCACCTGATAGCCGTAATCGTTGGTATCGACGTTGAGCTGCTTGCCGCCGACGCCGCCGTTCTTGTTGACCCAGGCGAAAGTATCGGCGACGCCCTGCCCGAAGGGCGTGCCGACGTCCGAGGTGCCGCCGGAATAATCCGCAAGATGGCCGATCGCGATCTGCGCCTGCGCCACCGACGCCGCGCCGCCGAGCAGCAGCGCCAGCGAAACCGTGCGCAACAGGGATTTCATCGTCATGTCCTATTTCCTCCGTCAGGTTTGTTGGGTGCGATTGTAGCCCGTCTTGTTCCAACCTCAATGCGAAAACGGGTAGAGTTTCCAGTAGGTCTTGATCTGGCGCCAGCGATGCGCCAGCCCGTCCGGTTCGAACATCAAGAATGCGATGATGATCAGCCCGATCGCGATCTCGCGCAAAAACGTGATGTTGTTGTTGAGCGACAGCGCCTTGTCGATCGCGCTGCCCTTGAGGCCCTGGCTGATCCACTCGATGGATTCCGGCAGCAGCACCACGAAGGCGGTGCCCATCAGCGTGCCCATGATCGAGCCGGTGCCGCCGATGATGATCATCGCCAGAAACAGGATGGAACGTTCGATGCCGAAACCCTCGTTGGAGACAACCAGCTGGTAATGCGCGTAGAGCGCGCCGGCGATGCCGGCAAAGAACGCCGCCAGTCCAAACGACAGCGTGCGGTATTTTGTCAGGTTGATGCCCATGATCTCGGCGGAGAGGTAATGGTCGCGGATCGCCACCAGCGCGCGGCCGTCGCGGGTGCGCATCAGGTTGGTGACAAGAAGGTAGCTGACCACGACATAGGCCAGCACGACGTAGAAATATTGTCTGTCGCCGCGGAAGGTGTAGCCCAGAATCGAGAATGGATTGGCGCTGGCCGGCACCGAGCCGCCGGAAAACCAATCGGCGCGCGAGAAGAAATCGAGCAGGATGTATTGCGCGGCCAGCGTTGCGATAACGAGATAAAGTCCCTTCAGCCGCGCTGCCGGCACGCCGAAGATGAGGCCGACCAGCGCCGTCACCACGCCCGCCAGCGGAATGGCGAAGAATACCGGGATCGGCAGATTGTTCGAAATATAGGCCGAGGTGAAGGCGCCGAACAGAAAGAACGCGGCGTGGCCGATCGAAATCTGCCCGGTAAAGCCGACCAGGATGTTGAGGCCAAGGGCCGCGATGGCGAAGATGCCGATCTGGATCAGGATGCTGAGCCAGTATTCGGTCAGCACCAGCGGCGCAAAGCAGACCAGTACGATGCCGAGGATCGCGGCATTGCGGCTGGTCGTGGTCGGAAAGATCGTGGTGTCGGCCGCGTAAGTTGTGCGGAAGTCGCCGGCCGGGATCTGCGAGGGAGTTGCCATGCGATTTAGATCCGCTCGATGTCTTTGGTGCCGAACAGGCCGTAGGGTTTGATCATCAGGATGATGATCAGCACGTAGAACGGCGCGATCTCGTAAAGATTGCCCCAGTGCAGATATTCGCTGTCGACATACTGCGCGGCGTTTTCGAGCAGCCCGATGATGATGCCGCCGAGCACCGCGCCTCCGATCGAGTCGAGCCCGCCCAGGATCGCCGCCGGAAATACCTTGATGCCATATTCGGACAGGCCCGACGACACGCCGTTGACGACGGCGACCACGACGCCCGCCACCGCAGAGATGGTGGCGGAGATCGCCCAGGCCATCGCGAACACGTTCTTGACGGAAATGCCGAGCGACTGCGCCACCTGCTGGTTGAAGGCGGTGGCGCGCATCGCCAGGCCATATTTCGAGACCCGGAAAAACCAGGCCATGCCGATCATCATCGCCACCGAGACCACGAGGCTCATCACATAGACGGTCTGGATCTGCAGGCCGAGGAAGCTCAGGGATTGGCTGGTGAACACCCGCGGGAACGGCTGTGGATTGACCCCGAATATCCATTTCAGCGCCGCCTGGAACACCGTCGACAGCCCGATCGTGACCATGATCACCGAAATGATCGGCTCGCCGATCATCGGCCGCAGGATCACGATCTGGATCGCGATGCCGAACACGAACATGAAGGCGAGCGTCAGCGGCATGCCGACCCAGAACGGCACCTGGTATTTTGTCAACAGCGTCCAGCACACCCAGGCGCCGACCAGGAGCAATTCGCCCTGCGCGAAGTTGACCACTTGCGTGGCCTTGTAGATCAGCACAAACGACATCGCGACCACGCCATAGAGCGTGCCGACCACGAGGCCGTTGACCAGGAGCTGGATCAGGAACTGCAGGTTCATGTTATCATGCGAGGTGCTAACCTCTCCCCGCTTGCGACCGCAAGCGGGGAGAGGTGATGCGGCGGCATCGCGCTTGGCTCTCCTCGGCCCGCGCTTGACGACGCGAAGTATCGCCAAACGCAGGCCGGGTGAGGAGGGGTTCCGCAAGCGCGGAATGCTGAAGTGAGTCCCCTCATTCCGCGGCCTCGGCCATTGCCGCAGCGCCCGTCAAATCCACCACCCCAAGCGTGGTGCGGACGCGCTGGGTGGTGCCGTCCTGGAAGCGGATCACGGTGTCGACGGCAATCTCGCGCTTGCCGGCATAGATGGCGTCGATGATGTCTGCGTATTTTTCATTGATGACGCTGCGGCGGACCTTCCGGGTGCGCGTCAATTCGCCGTCGTCGGCGTCGAGCTCCTTGTAGAGCAAAAGGAACCTGGAAATGCGCTGCGCCGGCGGCAGCGTGGCGTTGACGGTTTCGACTTGCTGCCGCAGCAGCGCGTAGACTTCCGGCCGCGAGGCGAGGTCGGTGTAGGTGGTGAAGGCAATGCGTTTTTTCTCGGCCCATTTCGCGATGATCGAGAAGCGGATGCAGATCATCGCCGCGAGTGCCTCGCGGCCGGCGCCCAACACCACCGCCTCGGCGATGTAGGGCGAGAATTTCAGCTTGTTCTCGATATATTGCGGCGAGAAACGCTCGCCGCGCGCGGTTTCCGCGAGATCCTTGATGCGGTCGATCACCACGAGCTGCTTGTTGGCGTTGAAATAGCCGGCGTCGCCCGACTGCATCCAGCCATCTTTGACGTCGGCGGCGGAGGCTTCCGGGCTTTTGTAGTAGCCGAGAAACATGTTGGGGTGGCGGACCACGATCTCGCCGACGCCATGAATGTCCGGATTCTCGATACGGATTTCGATGTTGTCGGCCATCGCTACGCCGGTCGTATCGGGGTCGACCTTGCCGAACGGATGCAGCGTGTAGGCCCCTAGCAATTCGGTCTGGCCGTACAGCGTACGCAGCGGCACGCCCATGGCTTGAAAGAATTTGAAGGTGTCGGGACCGAGCGCGGCGCCGCCGGTCGCCGCCGAGCGCAGTCGCGTGAAGCCCAGGCGGTCGCGCAACGCGCGGAACAGCAGCCTATCCGCGATGGCAGAATGGCCGCCCCGGGCGAGCGCCGATAGCCCGGTCTTCATGCCAAGCTCATAGAGGCGCTGTTTCAGCGGCGAGGAGTCCATCACCCCGGCGCGGACATCGGCGGCGATAGCTTCCCAGACCCTTGGCGCGAACAGGACAAACGTCGGCGCGATCTCGCGGAAATCGTTCATCATGGTGTCCGGCCGTTCGACGAAGTTGATCTTCATCCGGCACAGCAGGCCTTTGCCGAGCACATAGACCTGTTCCATGATCCACGGCAGCGGCAGCACCGAGACGTATTCGTCTTCGGGCCCCTTGGGATCGAATTCAAGATAGGCCGCGCAATGCCGCAGCACCCGCCCCGCCGCCAGCATGGCGAGTTTCGGATGCGCCGTGGTGCCGGAGGTGGTGCAGAGGATCGCAACATCCTCGCCAGAGGTTGCGTCGACCAATTGGTCGTAGAGGCCGGGCTCGCGGGCGGCGCGGTCGCGCCCCATTGCGGCCAGCTTGTCGGCTGCCATCAGGCGGGGATCGTCATATTTCCGCAATCCCCGCGGATCGGAATAAACAATGTGTCTGAGGTTGGGCACGCGGTCGGCGAGCGTCAGCAGCTTGTCGACCTGCTCCTCGTCCTCGGCGAACACCAGTCTGGCCTCGCCATAGCTCAAGAGATAGGCCGCTTCCTCATCCAGCACGTCGCGATAGAGACCAAGGCTCATGGCGCCGATGGCGTGGCTGGCGATTTCGGCCGCCACCCAGTCCGGCCGGTTGTCGCCGATGATGCCGATGACGTCGCCGCGGCCGAGGCCGAGCCCGGCCATGCCGAGGGCAAAGTCGTGCACCCGCCTCTGATAATCGTCCCAGCTGAAGGGTTTCCAAAGTCCAAGATCCTTTTCGCGCAGCGCGATCTGGCCGCCATGCTCGCGCGCGTTGAGGCGCAACAGTTTTGGGTAGGTATCGGCCTTGGCGACGCGGCCGGCATAATCCATCATGCCGCGCTCTCCGCGGGCGCCGGCGCATCATTCGGATCGACCAGAACTTCGTCCTCTTCGCCGAGATAAGCGCGCTTGACATGGGGATCGGCCAGCACCGCGGCAGGATCGCCTTCGGCGATCTTGCGGCCGAAATCCAGCACCATGACGCGGTGGGAGATATCCATCACCACGCCCATGTCGTGCTCGATCATCATCACCGTCATGCCGAACTCTTCGTTGAGATCGACGATGTAGCGCGCCATGTCCTCCTTTTCCTCGAAGTTCATGCCGGCCATCGGCTCATCGAGCAGGATCAGCTGCGGCTCCAGCGCCATCGCGCGCGCGAGTTCGACACGCTTGCGCAAGCCGTAAGGCAGCGTGCCGGCGGTGGCCTTGCGCACCGATTGCAGGTCGAGGAAGTCGATGATCTCCTCGACCTTGCGGCGATGCTCAAGCTCCTCGCGCCGTGCGCCGGTGAACCAGTAGAGCGATCCCGTGATGAAATTGTTCTTCAACAAATGATGCCGCCCGACCATGATGTTGTCGAGCACGCTCATATGATGAAACAGCGCGAGGTTCTGGAAGGTGCGGCCGATGCCGAGCCGGGGCCGGGCGTTGGGATTGAGCGCGGTGATGTCCTGCCCGCGATAGAACAATTGCCCCTCGGTCGGCCGGTAGCGGCCCGAGATGCAGTTGACGATCGAGGTCTTGCCGGCGCCGTTGGGCCCGATGATCGAGAACAACTCGCCCTCATTGACGCCAAAGCTGACTTCGGTGAGCGCACGCACGCCACCAAAGCGCAGTGACACCCCGCGCACTTCCAAACCGTAAGCCACTTATTCCTCCAGATACGGCGCTTGACGCG
>NZ_JBEKXH010000034.1:0-25410 GCF_049512235.1 Bradyrhizobium sp. | reverse complement strand
CGGCCTGAGGATACTTGTATAGCATCCGCATGTAAGAGTGGGTCGGTGTGCCGTCCTGAAAATACCACAGCTCCTTGACGTCCTCGCTGTGATTACCTTCGCTGTTGGTGAGGCCGAACATGCGCTCCTTGAGGATCGGGTCACGGCCGTTCCACAGCGCGATGCCCAGGCACCACCTCAAATGATCGTCACCCCAGCCGGCGATGCCGTCCTCGCCCCAGCGATAGGCGCGGCTGCGGGCGTGATCATGCGGGAAATGCTCCCATGCGGTCCCGTTCGGGCTATAGTCCTCGCGGACCGTGCCCCACTGGCGCTCGCTCAGGTAGGGTCCCCAGCGCCGCCAGGCTTCGCCGGTTTCAGTGGCCGTGAGGCGGCGGCCTTCGGCCGTCTCGAACAGGCCGCGCCGCGGAGAGGTCGCATGCATCATCGCAACTCGCTCCCGGACTTGAGATTGGTCTCGTCCAGCATGTGCTGAACCCGGATGAACTCACCAAGCGACCAGGCCTGGAATGGGCAGCCACCTGGCGTATGCGGCGGATCACCGTCCGCAACCTCGGAGACGTGGCCGAGTCCCGCAGTTTCGAGGTGGGCGAGCAGGGCCGGCATGAAGCGCGCGCGTCCCTCGGCTTTGGCTGTCCGGCTTTGCCCACGAACACGCAGCCATGCCTCGACGAACGGGCCGATCAGCCAGGGCCACACCGTGCCCTGATGATAAGCGGCATCCCGCTCGGCGGGACCCCCGCGATAGTGGGGAACATAGTCCGGATCGTCCGGCGCCAGAGAACGCAGGCCAAGTGGTGTCAGCAGCGTTCGCTCGACCAGATCGACAACAGCGCGTGCAAGGTCACCCTCCAGCACCGGATAGGACAGCCCGCCGATCGCCAAGATCTGGTTGGGGCGGATACGCGAATCGTTCTCTCCGGCCCGATGATCGACGTCGACGACATCGAACAGGCCGCCATTCTCCGGATTCGGAAAGCGCGCTTGGAAGGAGGCGTGTGCCGCAGATGCCGTTGCCGCCCAACGATCCGACCAGCGACCGGCAATGCGCAGCGCATTGATCCAGAGAGCCTGGATCTCAACCGGCTTGCCGATGCGCGGCGTGATCACGCGATCGCCAATTCTTGCGTCCATCCATGTGAGCTGGAGTCCGGTCTCGCCGGCACGAAGGAGGCTGTCCGTGTCGAGGGCGATCCGGTGTCGCGTGCCCCGCGCAAGGCCGTCGAGGATTGCCTGCACTGCCTGCGCCAGCCTTGCCTCGTCCCGTGGCTGATAGCCGGCCGCCGAAGCTGTCCTCAGAAACTCCTCGACGGCGACCACGAACCAGAGCGGCGCATCCACCGTGTTGTACTCGGGCGCCCCGTCGCTCTCGCTAAATCGGTTCGGCAGCATTCCCCGGTCGACCTGGCCAGACCAGGTAGACAGGATCGCGTCCGCCTCCGCCAACCGGCCGGTCGCCAGTAGCAAGCCGCGCATCGCGATGAACGTGTCGCGGCCCCAGTCCGTGAACCATGGAAATCCGGCTACGATCGTCGTCCCTCGTTTGCCGTCGACGACATAGCACGAAGCCGCAGCAAAGAACGGGCTCGCTCCACCATCGCGCCGGCGGCGCTCCGTCTCTGCAAGCTTTTCGGCATGGCGTTCGACGTCCGTGTCGATGAGACCGCCCGAACCGAGGATCAGGACCGCGGGACCTTGCTCCAGGTCGAACGCGAAGCGGCCGGGTGAGGCAAGGTCCTCGACGCAATCGAGGCCACGATCTCTTTCGGCCGTGTATAGAAAATTGCGGTACCAGTCGGGCTCGGCGTGATAATCGCCGTTGCTGCCTGCACCGATCCGGGGCAGCGACGCATAAGGACGCCAGCTGACGCTTGAACCGTCCACCGCGCTGGCGAAACTGCAGACCGGGTTCTCGCGATGGAGCGCGTGGTAATCGCGTCCGGAAATTAACGGGCGCACGTTGAGCCGGCATGGGCCTGCCGCGCCCTCGCGCCGCCAGCGCAGCACCGTTTCAGAGCTCTCGCGTGATACCAAGAGCTCGTGAAGGATCTCCGTACCGCCAGGCAAGACGAACCTCCAGCTTGGCCATGGATCGCGTGAAAAGCGGATCAGATGTTGCGATCCATTCGGATAAACCACGTCCGGCGTGTAGCGCTGCGATGTGGTCGGATGATTTCCGTCCGGCGTCGTAACCCAAGCCTCTATTCCGTTCACCAGCACGATCCGGCCGCCCGGCGGATGTGTGGCGACGAGCAGCAGTGCGTGATAGCGCCGGGTTCTTTCACCTCCGACCGTACCGGAGACGAACCCGCCCAGCGCGTCCGCTTCGAGCCATTCGGCTGCAAGATCCATCGGCTCACCCTGCGCGCGCCGCCGTGAACGCCCCAATCCACTCGGCGTAATGGTCGGCGATCCGGGCAGCCGCAGCATCGCGTGAGAGCTTGTGATCACGCAAGCCGGCCAGCGGATCCCAGAACGAGGTCCGGCCGACGGCGAAGCCGATAAAGCCTGGCACTGTCGCCGCCGTGCGAAGCCAGGAAAGCACCCCTGCCTCGTCGGCTCCGCGGCCGAGAACGATGCAACCGACCCCGCTTCGTCCGTCCCGCCGCGCCACGGAAACAAGGGCTTCGCAGTCGGCACGGCGATCGAGGCCCTCGACCTTCCATACATCCGGTTCGACTCCTGCCTGCTGCAATTCCTTGATCGCGGATATCATGAGCGAGGGACGCAGATGCTGGTCGTAAAGGCGCTGGCTTCCTTCCAGCCGGTCCGACTGTTCGAGGTTCATTGGGACCAGTAGCTCGAACAGGAAACGGCGGCCGGTCTGACGGCAGTAATCCGAGAGCTCCTTGAGCCGCGCGGCCTGCCTGCGGTTCATCGCCTCGTCGTTTTCCGCATTATAGCGGACCAGCACCTTGGCGAAAGTCGGTGCAAAGGCCTCGACATGGTCTCGCCATCGATCGCCATATTCAAACGCGAACTCCTCCTGGCCGCTCTTTTCGGTAGGCGCGCAGGTGATGAAGCCCTCAGCACGGGCATCGCGGAGAATCGCGGCGCCGAACTGTTCGTCGACCAGGATGCCCGCCGCGTCCCGCGGCGCGCCTTTGCCCAGCGCCAGCTTGAATCCCTCGTAGACCACCTGCTTGCTCGCGATGACCGTCGCGGTCTGATCCTCCGTCAGCGGCGGCTTGAAACCGAACAGGCCTTTTTCAAAGCTCGATCGCTGGTCGAAGGGCAGGATGAAGAGTGGGCGGTCGAAACCAAGTTGCATCGTCCGTCTCCATCTCAGGCCTTGCTGGCGTCCCGATAGCGCCGGATCAACGCGTTGACGGAACTGTCATGCGTGAGCCCACCCGCATGATCAGAATTGGACAGGTGAGTATGTGCCATCATGTTCTGGTCCAGGTTGGCCATGATCACGAGCGACCCTCCGAGAACAAGGAATACGATCAGCACGCCAAACGCCAGCGCCAGGATATTGTTGGTGTTGTCCGGCCCGCTAGTGATGTGAAGGAAGAATACCAGATGCACTCCCATCTGAGCGATGGCAAGAACGGCGAGACCAGCCGGCACACCGGGCGCCCAGAGCGCCGAGGTGTTCGCCACCCAGAAGGATGTGATCGTCAGAACCAGGGCCACCAGCAAGCCGATCGTGTAGACGAGGACGCCAGAAGAAGTCACATGCTCGGAGGCCGGGATCCTTGGCCGTTCTCCCGGAGCAACATCCAGACGCGTTTCTGTCATCGAAGGACTCCCATCAGATAGACAACCGTGAATATCATGACCCAGATGATGTCGAGCGCGTGCCAAAACAGGGCGAAACACAGCATGCGGCGCTCCACAACCGGGCGGAAACCCCACATCGCAAGCTGAACCATCATGAGAACCAGCCAGATCAATCCGATCGTCACATGCAGTCCGTGACAACCGACCAGCGTAAAGAAGGCGGAAAGAAACGCGCTGCGTTGCGCGGTGGCCCCCAGCGCAATCATGCTGTGAAATTCGCGAAGCTCGAGAGCGAGAAATGCCGCTCCCAACAGGAATGTAACCGCCGCGCCCAGGAAGGTGCGGAAATAGCGCCGCGAATTGGCGGCCAGGGTCATCAGCCCGCAGCTGTAGCTGGAGAGCAGGAGAAAAGCGGTCTCCATCGCGGCGTTCTGTTGACTGAACAACTGAGCACCTGTCGGACCGCCCGCAGACGCTTTCGCGAGCACGGCGTAGCTCGCAAACAGTGCCGAGAACATCACGATGTCACTTAGCAGGAAGATCCAGAACCCATAGCCGACCACGATTCGCTTGGGCGCGGGACCGGCCTCGCTGGCGTTCACCAGTTCGCGTTCGTAGACATCATCCGTGCCAACTGCGATGCTCATAGTGACACCTCAACCGGGTGGGTGCGATCGAACAGCGCGACCTGTTCTGCCGAGATTTCGACTTCCTCGTCTGGATGGAACATGTAGGTGAGCAGCGTCGCGGCCGCGCCGAGCAGTCCCACGCCTGCCATCCACCAGATATGCCATATCAGCGCAAAGCCGGTTATCACCGCAAAGAACGCGGTCACGAAACCGGTCGGATTGTTCCTGGGTACTTCGATCGGCTGGTATTCGCGCCGCGATACGGGCTGTTCCTGCTTCGCGCGCACGCGTTGCTTTTTTGCCCAGAAGGCGTCGAGTTCGCCGACTCGCGGCGGGACGGCAAAATTCCAGGCCGGAGGCGGCGATGCGGTAGACCATTCCAAGGTGCGGCCATTCCATGGATCGCCGGTCGTGTCGCGAAGCTGCTCACGGTGGCGAATGGACACCACGAGCTGGACGATCTGACAGAGGATTCCACCCAGAACAATCACCGCGCCCGCCTCGGCGACCCACAGCCATGGCTGCCAGGAAAGAACATCGTAGTGCTGCATGCGACGGGTCATGCCCATCAACCCGACCACGTAGAGCGGCATGAAAGCCAGATGGAAGCCGATGAACCAGCACCAGAACGAGGCGATACCCCAGCGTTCTTCAAGCCTGAAGCCGAACGCCTTGGGAAACCAGTAGTTGTAGCCTGCCATGACCCCGAACAGGACGCCCGGGATGATAACGTGATGGAAATGAGCGACCAGAAAGAGGCTGTTGTGTACCTGCCAATCAACCGGAGGCAACGCCAGCAGCACGCCGGTCAAGCCGCCGAAGACGAACGTCACCATGAAGCCGATCGTCCACAGCACCGGCACGGTGATTCGAACCCGACCGCCGTACATCGTGAACAGCCAATTGAAGATTTTGACACCCGTCGGCACCCCGATGATCATGCTCGTTATGCCGAAGAAGGCGTTGACGCTTGCACTGGCACCCATGGTGAAGAAATGATGCAGCCAAACCGTGTAGGAGAGCACGCAGATCGCCAGGGTCGCGCCGACCATCGAGCGGTAACCAAACAGCGGCTTGCTGGAGAAGGTCGCGCTCACCTCCGAATAGATGCCATAAGCGGGCATGACCAGGATGTACACTTCGGGATGGCCCCAAACCCAGAACAGGTTCACGTACATCATAGCGTTGCCGCCCTCGCCCACGGTAAAGAAGTGAAAGCCGAGGTAGCGGTCGAGCAGCAGCATTGCGAAAAGCGCGGTGAGTACCGGAAATGCCGCAACGATGAGCAGGTTTGTCGCGAGTGCAGTCCAGCAGAAAACCGGCATACGCATGTAACTCATGCCGGGGGCTCGCATCTTCAGGATCGTGGTGACGAAATTTACGCCGGTCAGCAAAGTCCCGAGGCCCGAGATTTGCAGCGACCAGAGATAGTAGTCGACCCCGACGCCGGGCGAGAATTGCAGCTCGCTGAGCGGCGGATAGGCGACCCAGCCGGTCTTCGCGAACTCGCCGATGGCGAGCGATGCGTTTGCGAGCAGAACGCCCGACGCGGTGAGCCAAAGGCTCACCGAATTCATCGTAGGGAATGCTACATCGCGGATGCCGAGTTGCAGCGGTACGACAAAGTTCATCAGTCCGATCACAAGCGGCATGGCCACGAAGAAGATCATGATCGTGCCATGCGCCGAGAAAATCTGGTCGAAATGCTCGGGCGGCAGATACCCTTGCGCTCCGCCGGCCGCGACCGCCTGCTGCGTTCGCATCATGATTGCGTCCGCGAAGCCGCGTACAAGCATGACCATCGCAAGCGCAACATACATGACGCCGATACGCTTATGATCGACGGAGGTGATCCATTCGCGCCAAAGATACGGCCACGATCCCTTTGCGGTGATCCATGCCAGAGCCGCCAGAATGACAACGGCCACGCAAGCCACCGTGCCCATGATGATCGGCTGATGAAAGGGAATTGCGCTCCAGCTGAGCTTGCCGAGTAGGCTCATTGTTCTGCCCTCATGGATTTGGGATATTTGACACAGAGCCCTTCGTCCGATTGCGATTCGGTGCTCATAATGCCAGCGAACAGGCCGGGAGTGATCGCCCGATAGGTGAATGGCGCGACCGCTTTGCTGGGCTTGACGAGATCGGCGTAGGCTTGTGCGTCGAGTATTGGACCGGCGCTGCGCGTTGAATTCACCCAGTTTGCAAAGTCTTCCGGCGGAACCGCGTCGACATTGAAGTGCATGTCGGCGAAACCGTCGCCGCTGAAATTCGCCGACATGCCGCGGTAGGTTCCGGAATAGTCGGCTTGCAGGTTCAGATGCGTCGCCATTCCCGCCATGGTGTAAATCTGGCCCGCGAGCTGCGGCACGAAGAAGCTGTTCATGACGCCCGACGATGTCAGCTCCAAGCTCACTGGCGCGCCGACAGGGATCGTCAGCTGATTGACGCTCGCGACCCCTTCCTCCGGATAGATGAACAGCCATTTCCAGTCGAGCGAAACGACCTGAACCTTGACGGGCTTCGCGGAAGAAGCAATCGGCTTGGGTGGGTCAAGGTCGTACGCACTGATCCAGGCGACGGTACCGACGAGGAGCACGGTCATTAACGGGATCGACCAGATCAGCAGCTCGAGACGGCCGGAATATTCGAAATTGGGCAGGTAGCGGGCGCGCTCATTGGAAGCGCGAAACCAGAACGCAACGCCCAGCGTGGCGAGCATCACCGGCACCACGATGGCCAGCATGATACCAGTCGCGTTGAACAGAATTTGCCGCTCGGCGAAGGCAATGGGTCCCTTCGGGTCAAGCACGCCTTCGCTGCAGCCGCCGAGCGTGGTGGCGCCAATCAGAACAACAGTGAGTAGGACGTATCGCATGTCAGACCACCTCGCTTGCTCTGCCACCGATAGAACAACGATCTGGCTGGACGGCGGCCGACAGGAGGTCGGCGCGAACAAACCCCGCGGCCGCAGGAAGACCCTGTGGCGAGAGCGTGGACGACCATGGACTGCCGCGATGACTAACGAGGAGCGCCGCAAACAGCACGAACAGATAGGTTATGGAGAACACGAACAGACGATGAGCCGCGCGTCGGTCAGCTTCACTGCTTCCGCTCAGCTGGAGCGCAAGCACAACAAGAATTGCCCCGCAGATCGCCGCCGTCGCGCCATAGACCGTGCCTGCAAAGCCAATCGCCCACGGCAATGCCGAAGTTGGAACCAGGAGAGCGCTGTAGATCAGAATCTGGCGTTTCGTGGCTGCGCTTCCCGAGACGACCGGGAGCATGGGCACACCGGCCCTGGCATAGTCGTCTGCGCGATTGAGTGCGAGCGCCCAGAAGTGCGGCGGCGTCCAGAGAAAGATGATGAGGAACAGAGCAAGCGACTCCAGGCCGACGCCTCCGGTTGCCGCGGCCCATCCGATAACCGGGGGCAGCGCGCCGGCAGCGCCGCCGATGACGATGTTCTGACGCGTGGAGCGCTTCAGCCACGCCGTGTAGACAACGACATAGAATAGGATGGTGCCGCCGAGCAGCGCCGCCGCCGCCAGGTTGGTCGCAAGAGCCAGAAGCACGACTGCGCCGGCGGCGAGGGCGAGCCCGAACACAAGTGCCTCTACCTGGGAAACCTTGCCGCGGGGGATCGGCCGCATCGCCGTGCGGGTCATGATCGCGTCGATATCGGCGTCATACCACATGTTGAGGACACCGGCGGCGCCCGCGCCCCCGGTGATCGCGATAACGGCGATGAAAGCCTGGAGCGGGTCGAGCTCGCGCGGCGCGCAGGCCAAGCCGACGAGCGCAGTAAACACCGCAAGCATCATGACGCGCGGCTTCATCAACGTGATGAAGTCGGGCAATCGCACAGTCAAACTGGACGAGAAGGCCAACTGGAGGCGCGATAAGGGAGGCGCAATCGTCTTCATCGTCGTCGGCTCCTCAAAGAGGTTTCCACCATCCTGCATTCGCAGGACAAAACCGGATCCACCGCCAACGCACATCCTTGCAAGGCAACCCTTACCGATTGTGCGACCAGGAAATCAGACGATTGGATTCCGACCGCTCAAACACGGCCACAATTTTGCAGACGGTTCGCGTGCTGCGCCATACAACCCTCGGCAGAGTACGGTCATATCAAGGTATGACAATGGCTGTTGGTCTTGTTGGACAGACCTTCACGGCTGGCGATGCGCCATCGGGCGAAACCGGCGAAGCCTCGAGCGTGCGCTTCCGCGTCTCGCCGAGGATCCGATGGCGTGGGTAGAAGCGGCCAAGGTGTCAATCGCTCGATTCTGACCCGACTGGCGCCAACCGCAAGCGCGCCCAGACCAACGCCCGGAAAGATGCAAGATTTGTTAGTCCGATCGACCCCGAAACGAGACTCATCCCGCGTGATCGGTGCGACTTCCGACGCCGTCGTCGCCGTCTCGTGTCCGCTCATACCTTGATATGATAGGCTTCCGCCTAGGGTTCAATGGTGAAGCACGCCAGAGGCCTGCAGTGTTTGGCCTCTCACAACGAGGGAAAATCCGGGATGGCCCGATTTTTCTGCTTATGCCAAGCCGCACTGGAGACAAACGATGAGTTTAATTGACAAAGCCCTGGCAGCGAACCGCAACTATGCAAAGATGCCTGATCCAAAGCTCCGGCAACGACCGGCTCCCCGGCTCGCGGTTGTAACCTGCATGGATCCGCGCCTCTCGGACCTTCCCGCAATCCTCGGGCTACCGCACGCCGATCTCGACGTTATCCGAACTGCTGGGCCAGCGGTCACCGAAGACGTCCTTGGGGAGCTTGTCGCCTCCAACCGGATAATCGGAACGACAGAGATCATGCTCCTCAACCATACCGGTTGCGGGTTCACGACCTTCACCGACGAGGAGCTAAACAAAAAACTAACTGAGGCGACCCGTGACCCGTCGCCTGCTCCCATGCGCTTCTTCTCTTACAAGGACCCCGAACAGCATACTCGAGAACAGATCGAAAAAGTGAGATCACATCCCTGGATCGCAAAGGAAGTTCCGGTTCGGGGGTTTGTCCTGGACATGGAAAGCGGTCTCCTGAGGGAGGTGGAAGCTACGCCAAAGGAGAGTGTCACCTGAAGGGCGGTTTTGAAACGCAGATGTGTCTTTCAGGAATTTGTTTAGTCCCGGGCTTTGATGGTGCATCCTTGTCGCGCGACTCGAAGGATGCGCTATCGCGGGCAGTGTTCCAACTACGTAATTGATTTCACAAAGCCGGCAATCAAGGACCGCAGTTCATCCAACGACGGGATGTCCATCAGCAGGGCGACATACCCGCCGATTTCCTTGTGCCGAATTTCGAACTTGATGTGCAGAAACAAAACGAGGCCCGAGCTCGCGCTCTCGAACATGTGGCTGCTGTCGCCGCGGATGACGACGGGCAGCGACATTTTGAGCGCGCTCTTCAACAGGTTGGCGATCGTCGCGACCCAGCTGTTGAGGATGATATTTCCGGTTTCCGCCAGCGCTTCATCTTCCAGGTCGACGATGTCTTCCAGCGGGAGCTGTCGGCCAACGACCGCTCGCACCAGTTCCAGGCTGTTACGTTCCGGAAAGATGAGCAGGGCCCGGCCGGAGAACGCGCCGGCGAAATCCTGCCGCACCGCAACCAGCTTGGGGTTGTCGGGCTTTGCAACCAGCTGTGTCGCCGCCGCGCCGGTGAGGATATCGACCGAAGGAACGGCCAGAAGAACCTCGTTTTGGATCATCTGGCGCAGGCTGTTGGCAGCTTTCGCCATCGCAATATTCGACAGTTCGGCCAGGGCATCCCGCTCAAGGTCGCTGAGGGGCATAAACGAATCGGATGTCATGAAACTTGGTCCATCTCTGCACCGGCCGCGAGGGGTTGACCTTACTGTGTCCGCTTGCCGATACTGGCTTGCGACGTGGTGACGCTCTTGGGGTCACTTCCCATTTTGATACACTCAGGCCTCCAGGGGAACCGTTGTTTCGCCCTGTACCAGCTTGTACAGACCGCTTAGTTTAATGGCCGAACACTGCCGCTGTCATGCCGAAGCTGCTGGCAAACTCCGAGAATATGGATTCCCCATGCGGAAAAAACCTGGCACCGCCGAACCGCCCCGGTCGAAAGCCGGGCGAATGAGTGTGGTAGGGAAAAGGCCGCCATCCAAAGCGCTTGCCGCCCAAAACGCAGCCGGCGCGGTTGCTACGAGAACACTGGCGGCCAGCGGTCCAAGATCCTTGATGAAGACGTCTGAACTGGGGGCAGGCAGGGTAGCCCAGCGCCGCTCGCAGCCGCAGCCGGTTTCGAATTCCTCGCCCGCAACCCCGCGCCGCCGCAAGCCGGCGTCATCAGCCATTTCAGGCAGTCAGCAGCAGAAAATCGAGGAGCGGATTGCGGCAGCCGCGGAAGAACTCTCGGCGGGGATTACCGAGGCGGCCTCCGCGGCCGAGGAACTGCGCCGTTCGATGGAACAAATCGCTCGCGGTGCGGAGGAAGCCGCCAGCGCTGCCCAGGAAACCCTCGCGGTTGCCACCAACACGGCGGCAACGCTGGTGCAGGCGCGGGATCGGGCCGAGAGCGCACGTCGCCGAACCGACGCGCTCGAATCTTTGCTGGTCGAGACGGCGAGCCAGATCGGAACCTGGGCCGGCAACATCAAGCATAACGGCGACCGGCAAGCCGGGACCGTCGGCATCATGGCGCATCTGAATAGACAGGCGGCCAGCATTGGTGATGTCACCAAGACCGTCAGCGATGTTTCCGATCAGACCAATTTGCTGGCGCTGAATGCGGCGATCGAGGCCGCGCGCGCCGGCGACCACGGCCGGGGTTTCGCGGTGGTCGCCGACGAAGTTCGAGCTCTGGCCGAGGCTTCGGAGAAAAGCGCACGGGACGTGCAAGGTCTTGCCGCGCAAATCGAAACTCAGGTCGGTTCGGTGGCGTCTATCATCAAAACGGCGGCCGGTACGGCAACGGCTGAGGCGCAGAAGAGTCAGACCGTCATTCTCGCACTCGGCGAACTTCGCAAGGAAGTCGGCGCCTTGGCCGAGGGCAGTCAGTCCATAGCGGTCGCGACGCTGGAGGCCGAATCGGCCGCTCGCGAGGCGCAGAAGGGCGCCGAGATCATTGCCTCCGCTGCCGAGGAGCAGGCTGCAGCCGCCGCCGAAGCGCTCCGCAGCGTCGAGCAGCAGGCCAGCGTACTGGACCAGAGCCAGGCCGCATCCCGATCGCTGTCCGTGCTTGCCACCGACCTCAAATCGGTTGCGACCAGCGATACCGGCGCCGATCAGCTTGCCTCCGCGGCTGAGCAGCTCTCCACCGCCGTTCAGGAAATGTCGGGGTCGGCGGCGCAGATCATGACGGCAGTCGATCAGATCAGTCGTGGCGCCCAGCAGCAGGCTGCCGCGACCCAGCAAGCCAGCGCGGCGATGAACCAGGTCGAAAGGGCCGCCCAATCGTTCCGCGGCAGCGCCGCCGCATCGCTTGAGCGCACCCAGCGGATGGACGCGATGCTCGGCGAATGCCGGGCGCAGATTGCCGACCTGTCGCAGGGGGTGGTGCGCTCGATCGACACCACGCGTCAAAGCCTGGATTTGATCGCCGGTCTCGAAACCATCAGCGTCGATATCGACAAGATCGTCGATGGCATCGGCATGGTGTCGATACAGACCAACATGCTGGCGGTGAACGGCTCGATCGAAGCGGCACGCGCGGGCGAATTCGGCAAGGGCTTCGCCGTCGTATCGAAGGATATACGCAGCCTTGCCCGGGACTCCGGACAGAACGCCGGGCGCATCAAGGATACGGTTCGCGCGATCCAGAGTCAGATCGCGGCCGTGCGCCGCGAACTCGAGCGCGTGATCGTCGGCGCGGAGGCGGAAAACCAGAAGACCGATGCGGTACTGGCAAGCTTCGATGTCGTGCAAAAGGACGTCGCCCAGATCGCCGCCGGCAATAACCAGATCGGCGCCAGCGCAGACTCCATTCTTGCTTCGATGAAGGATGTCGCTCAGAGCGCCCGCCAGGTCGCGGCGGTCGCCGAGCAGGCAGCCGGCGCATCGGCCCAGGCAGCGGCCGCTGCCAAGCAGCAGGCGAGGGGTACGGAGGATCTCGCGGCCGCGATCGAAGAGATCGCCTCGCTCGCCGAAACCATTCAACGTCGCAATCACGGCCGTGACTGAATTGGCTTCCGAAGAGCTGTTGATTTTCAAAATCGCCGGAGCAGCCTTCGGGTTGACGCTTGCCGGCGTCGCCGAAATCATCCGTCTGCCAAATCTGGTCCATATGCCGCTGGTGCCGCCGAGCCTGCTCGGACTGGCCAATCTGCGTGGCATCGTTCTGCCGGTCGTCAGTCTGCGGACGCTGCTGCGTCTGCCGGACATGGAAGCGAGCGAGTCGACTCGTGTGATCGTCATGCGCGGCGATGCCCCGGTCGGCCTTGTCGTCGACAGTGTCGACCGTCTATTGGCGCTTGCTGCGGATCGAATTGAGAAAGACGATTCCGGAGCGGGGACAATCGATCCGGCGCTGCTGGACGGTGTCGTCAAGGGCGGCGAGGGCGAGAGCCCGATAAAAGTGTTGCATCCGTCACGTCTCTTGAGCGGGCAATTCGTGCGGCTTGGTATTGCCGCGACGTCCGCCGCAAGGGCAGCGCCGCTTGCGACGAGCCCGAGCGCCGGACCGCCAGCCCGGGCTCTGGTCTCGCTGTTGAGCTTCTATCTCAACGCACAGGAATACGCGTTGCCGCTCGACCGTGTGCGGGAGATCATTCCGCTGCCGGATCATATCGCCGAGCTGCCCCGCCCGGAAACCGCGGTGCTCGGCGTCGTGACGCTGCGGGACCGCCTGCTGCCGCTGGTGTCGCTGCGCGCATTGCTGGGGCTGCCGCCCGATGATCTATCCAAACAGCGTGGCAAGGTCGTCGTGATGTCGATCGGCGAAGGCGCGATCGGCTTGGCTGTCGACGCGACCCGGGAGATTCTCCGCCTCGATCCCGATAGCGTCGATCCGGCGCCGGCCTTGCTGACCCGGGGCGAAGGCGTGGCCGAGATCGTCTCGATCTGCCGGCTGGAGGATGGCCGGCGGCTGGTCGCATTGCTGTCGCCGGACCGGCTGTTCCGGTCGGACCTTGTTCGGCGTATCATTGACGACCATGCGGCCGGCGACGCCGGTCAGCAAGCTGAAGCCAATGCCATGGCAGACGAGCAGTTCATCATTTTTCGGCTGGGCCATCAGGATTACGGCATTCCTATCGCCGCGGTCGGCGAAATCGCGCGACCGCCCGAACACCCCACCCGGCTGCCGAAAGCACCCGCATTCATCGACGGGGTGATGAATCTGCGCGGCAGCGTCGTGCCCATCGTCGACCTCAGGCGTCGATTTGATTTGGGTAACACGGAACAGGCGGGAGCCCGGCGCATTCTCATGCTGGAAATCGGCGGGGCGATCGCAGGGTTCCTCGTCGACGGCGTCTCCGAAATCCTGAAAGTGACAACCGATGCCATTTGCCCCGCGCCCGAACTTTCGCCCGAACAGATGCGATTGATCTCTCGGGTGATCAATCTCGAAGCCAGTGGACGGTTGATCCTGTTGGTCGACCCCACGCAGCTGCTGGATCAGGTCGAAGCCGACCTGCTCGCCAAATTCAGCCATTCCAAATTCGACGCGACCGCTTCGTGATCAGGCTCTTGATCGCCGACGACTCGGCCCTGATGCGAAAGCTGTTGGAGCGCATCTTTCTCGACGAGGGCGACTTCGACATCCGCCTCGCCCGCAATGGCAACGAGGCGCTCGAACTGGTTCGTACGTTCGATCCAGAGGTCGTAACGCTCGATGTTGCGATGCCCGGCATGGATGGGCTGACCTGCCTGAGCCGGATCATGATCGAAGCGCCGCGGCCGGTGGTGATGATATCCTCGCTCACCGAGGAAGGCGCCGAAGCGACACTGGAGGCGATCGACCTCGGTGCGGTCGATTTTGTCGCCAAGCCGTCTGGGACTGTTTCTCTGGAGATTGACCGTCTGCGGCCTGTGCTGGTGGAAAAAGTGCGGGCCGCAGCTTTCGCCCGGATCCGGCGGACGCTGCGGCTGACCGAGCGGGTTCGCCATCGGATCCGGGGCGCAGGACTTGTGTCGCAATCCCGCCCGGGCCTTGCGCGCCCGAAGATGGATACCAGGGTCGGCACCGGCGCGATCAAGGCCGGCAATGGCGCGCCGCCGGGGCTGGTGCTGATCGGCATCTCGACCGGCGGGCCGGCCGCGCTTGACGTCGTGTTGCCGCAACTGCCGCCGGACTTTCCCTGGCCCGTGCTGGTAGCCCAGCATTTGCCGGCAAGCTTTACCGGCGCTTTTGCCAAACGACTTGACCGGGAATGTCATCTTGATGTCGTCGAGGTCAACCAGCCGATGCCGTTGAAGCCTGGCACCATCTATATCGGCAAGGGCGATGCCGACGTGACGGTGGCGCCACGCTTGGCCGGTGTCATCGCGATGCCGGTGCCGGCGAAGGCCAGCCATTTGTGGCATCCGAGTGTGGAACGCATGGTCGCCAGCGCGCTTGAGCACCTCGATGCCTCCCGATTGATCGGCGTGATGATGACTGGAATGGGCAATGACGGCGCTGAGGCGATGAAGCGGTTGCGGCTCGCCGGCGGCCGCACCATCGCCGAGGCGGAGTCCAGCGCGATCGTTTGGGGCATGCCCGGTGAACTGGTAAGGAATGGCGGCGCGGAAAAGGTGCGGCCGCTCGAGGATATCGCCGCGACGATCATCGAAATGGTGAATTCTCATGCCCCTGGTTAGAGCCGGCAAAAGCCCGGCAGGCGACGGCGATAGCGCGCCGCACCGGGCCGCGCTCGACAGTCCCGATGCCGAGAGCCGTTGGATGGCGGTCCGCGCGCTCAGCGGCAACGTTGACGCGGTGCCGGCGCTCGCCGCGGCCCTTGGTCGCGAACCGGTGCCGCGCGTGCGCGAGGCCATCATGACCGCGCTGATAGGCATCGGCAATGCGGCCAGCGTCGAGGCGATATTGCCGGATCTTCGGTCTGATGATGCGGGGTTACGTGCTGCCGCGGTCGAAGCCCTGCAGACGATGCCCGAGGCTGTCGCGCCTTTCATGGCGCCGCTGTTGAGCGACAGCGACTCCGATGTGCGTCTGCTCGCCACCGAGCTCGTGCGCAACATGGACGCCTCCGAAGCCACCCGCCTGCTCTGCGGCCTGATCGAGCGCGAGCAGCACCCCAATGTGTGCGCCGCGGCGATCGACGTTCTGACGGAGGTTGGAACGCCGCAGGCCCTTCCGGCGCTGGAAAAGTGCGCGGCGCGTTTCGCCGCCACGCCGTTCCTGTCGTTCGCAATCTCGGTCGCGATAGCCCGTATTTCGGGCGCGGAAGGCTAGACCGGATGGAGGACTCGAACGGCGGAGCGTCGCATGCCGTCCACATCTCTCCGGAGGAGGTCCAGCGCTTCTGCGAATTTCTCTACCGCCGCACCGGCATATCATTCACGGAGGGAAAGCGATATTTCATCGATCGCCGTCTCGAAGACCGCATCGCTGCAACCATGTCGCCATCGTTCCAGGCGTATTTTTCCCTGCTGAGGGCCGACGCCGATCACGAGATCGAGCATCTGATCAATTCCTTCACCGTCAACGAAACCTATTTCTATCGCGAAGACCACCAGCTTCGCTGCATGACCTCGAGCCTGCTGGAGGTCATTGCCAGCCAAAAGAAGCCCGGCGGCACCGTGCGGATCTGGTCGATCCCGTGCTCGACGGGGGAAGAGCCCTATTCCATCGCACTTTGGTTGATGGAAAACTGGCCGCAGGTCGACAGCTACAACGTCGAGATCGTCGGATCGGATATTGACACCCGCGCGCTCAGGGCAGCTGCCGAAGGCATCTATGGCGACCGCGCGCTGATGCGGCTGTCGCGCGACCTGATCGGACGCTATTTCAGGCCGATGGCCGACGGCAGTCATCAGATCGACGAGGGCCTGCGGAACTCGATCGAGTTCACCCGCGCCAATCTCATCGACGCAAAGGATATGGCGCTGTACCGCGATTTCGACATCATCTTCTGCCGCAACGTCCTGATATATTTCGACGATGTGTCCAGGCGCCAGGCCGCGGAAAATCTCTATGACTGCCTGCGGCCGGGCGGCTACATTTGCCTGGGCCATTCCGAAAGCATGAGCCGGATCTCCCCGCTGTTTCGCGTGGCCCGGTTTCCCGACGCGATCGTCTATCAAAGACCGGAAGCAGATCATGGCTGATACCGCTGCACCGGCCAAAGCGCGGGTTCTGGTGGTCGACGATTCGTCATTGGTGCGGCTCTATTACCGGTCCGCGCTTGAGAAGGCCGGCTTCCAGGTCGAGCAGGCGATCAATGGCATCGAGGCGATGGAGAAGGTGTTGTCGGAACCCTTCGATCTGGTCATCGTCGACGTCAACATGCCGCGAATGGACGGCTTCAGCTTTTTGCGGACGCTCAGATCCGCCGATGCCGATGCGGCGACGGTCCCGGCGCTGATGATTTCGACCGAATCCGAAACGCAGGACGCCGCCGAAGCCAAAGCGGCCGGCGCCAACTTCTACCTCGTAAAACCCGTGGCCGAAGCCGAGCTGGTCAGGCATGTTTGCGTTCTCACAGGAGCCTCGCTGTGAACGCCTTGCAGGAACAATTCGTCATCGAAGCTCGCGAACTGGTCCGACAGGCTACGGACAATCTCATCGCGCTGGAGCGCGACGCTGCGTCGCCCGAGCGGATCGACAGCGTGTTTCGTGCCTTTCATACGCTCAAGGGCGCCGCCGGAGTGGTCGAGCTGCCCGCCATGAGCATCATGCTCCATGCGGCCGAGGATCTGCTGGCCGGAGTCCGGAACGGTACGCGCGGACTGGACGCAGAGATCGTCGATACGGCGCTGGCTTGCCTCGATCAGGTGTCGCGTTGGGTCGACGACTTCGAGGCCGTTCGCGCTTTGCCCTCGCAGGCCGGAGAAGACGGCCGCGCGATGGCAGAACGGTTGCGAGCACTTCTGCCGGGCAGGGCAGGCCAGCAACCGGGGCTGACCGCGCAAAATTCCACGACGAAAACGGGCGGGGGCTCCTTGCCGGAATGGGTCTTTCGCTTGATTGCCGCGGAGCGCGATGCGGTGGTGTCGCGAATGCCGGAGCGGCCGTTCGTGGCCACGGCTATTTCCTATGAGCCATTGGCAGGTTGCTTCTACAATGGAGACGATCCATTGCAGCTCATGCGCCAGGTTCCAGGCCTGCTGGCATTTCACATCGAACCGCGTGAACCTTTCGTTGCTCTCGAGGGTATCGACCCCTACGCCTGCAATCTGCGTTTGCAGGCACTTTCGGCCGCCGATCCGAACGAAATCGCCGCCATCTTTCAGCTGGTCCCGGACCAGGTGCGGATCATCAGCATTCCGTTGGGAACCCTTCCTGCCTCAGACGCATACCCCACGCTTGGCGATCACGCCCTGATCCGCAAAGTCATTGAGGCGCAATGCGAATTGCTGCGCGTGCCAGACCGCAGGGAAGATTTCGCCGGTTGCGTCGGTGCCGCCGCGCGCGCGGCGGAAAACGCCTTGCGTTACGGCCAGTTGCCGCATCTGGCGGATACCATACGGCGCGCCGGCGCGCTCGCGCTGGCGCACCGCGACGCCGGCCCCTTGCTGTCGGCGCTCGAAAACACGCTGGTTGGCTTTGCCGGCAGTCCGTCAACCGTCGTCGCTGACGGAGGCGAGCGACCAGATATGGCGGCGGCCAGCACCTCCACAAGGCCGGCCGATCGCGTGCTGCGCGTCAGCGAAGCGAAAATCGAGGATCTCGTCAATTTGGCCGGCGAACTCGTGGTGGCGAGAAACGCCCTGGCTTATTCGGCCAGGCAAGTCGAACTGGACCTCGGCGGCAGCGAAGTCGCAAGGTCAATCCAGCGCGACCGCGACGCCATCGATCGGCTGGTGACCGAATTGCACGGCACCGTCCTGCAGTTACGGATGGTGCCGATGGCCCAGCTGTTCGGGTCTTTTCCACGGCTGATCCGCGATGTCGCCCGGCAGCTCGACAAGAATGCCGCGTTGGTCACCCATGGCGAGACCACGGAAGTCGATAAGACCATCATGGACCGTCTGTTCGAACCCATGGTGCATCTCGTACGCAACGCCCTGGATCATGGTGTCGAAGGACCTGAGCAACGCCGGGCCGCTGGAAAAACCGAGAACGCGACGATCTCGATTGCGGCGTCCCGGGTCGGAGACCGCCTCGTGGTGGAAGTCACGGACGACGGCCGAGGCATCGATCCGGCGGTCGTGCGGCGCAAGGCATCCGAAAAGCAGTTGTTGCCGCCGGATAAACTGAGCGCTCTGACAGACGAGGAGGTTGTCGATCTGGTCTTCTCCGCCGGATTTTCGACCGCATCGGCGGTATCGGACATTTCCGGACGCGGTATCGGAATGGATGTGGTCCGCACCGCGATGGATCAGATCGGGGGCAGGGTCTCGCTCGAGAGCAAGGTCGGGATCGGCACCACGGTTCGGCTCGATCTGCCGCTGAGCATCGCGATGTCCCGCATCATGGTGGTGGAGGCAGGCGGGCAGTTGTTCGGCATTGCCATGGATGCGGTGTCGGAAACGGTCCGTGTCACGCCCGACCGCGTGAGCATCATCAGAAGCAACGAAGCTTTCGTTCTGCGCGATCGCGTCGTGCCGATTGTTTCGCTTGCGGAGCTGATGAAACTGCCCGGACAGAAGCGCAATGCCACGGCTGCGAGACTGTTGGTCGTCATGGAAGCCGCCGGGAGGATAGCGGCGCTCGAAATCGACGCGATTCGCGACCGCCTCGATGTGGTGCTCAAGCCGATGCAGGGGCTGCTGGCTGGGGCCCGCGGCTATGCCGGGACCGCCTTGCTGGGCAACGGACAGGTCCTGCTGGTGCTGGACGTGAAGGAGATACTGCCGTGACGGTCCGCCGTAGCGACACCGGAATGGTGATTCTCGAGGGAGCATGCGCCGTCGAGGATGCCGAACCACTTTTGCAGCTGCTGCAGGAAACCCCGGCGCCGGCCGTCGAGTGGACAACATGCAGCCACCTGCATACGGCTGTCGTTCAAGTCATATTGGCTTCGGGCGTTGTCCCGATGGGGCCCTGTGGCGATGCTTGGGTGAGGCAGTGGCTGGCGCCGGAACTGTCCCAAAAGGGGACTCGCGGATAGCTGCCGGCCCGGCGCCCGAATGGAACTAAGTCATCTACTCGACATTTACCCCCGCTCGACAAGAGTTTAGACCTACGGCGTGAAGCCCTCAACGGACGACCTCGACGGGTCAGCCGCGTAGTTACGAGAAACCAGGATGCAGTACCGGGTCTTGATCGTCGATGACAGCAAGCTTGCACGCATGGTGATGGCAAGCGCCTTCCGGCGTGTCCGGCCGGATTGGACCCTGGTCGAGACCGCCAATGGCGGCGAGGCCCTGGCGGCCATTTCCGGCGGTGGCGTAGACATCGCCCTCATCGATTTCAACATGCCCGAAATCGATGGGCTGGAATTGGTCGCGACGATCCGCAAGACCCATCCGGGCATGCCGGTCGCGATTGTCTCGGCCAATGTCCAGCACGAGATTATCGGACGTGCCCGGGAACTGAATGCCGGGTTTATCCCGAAGCCACTCACGGACGAAGCCCTTGCCGCGTTTCTTTCGGGGGCCACGCTTCGCCTGAAGAAAGTGACGCCATGACCGTGGCCGCGCTCATTGCAAGCGATGCGCTCAGCGAAATTGAACAGGATGCGCTCGCCGAGATAGCCAACATGGGAGTGAGCCGCGCCGCGAACAGCCTCCGACAGATGGTAGGCGAGCAGGTCTTGCTGTCCGTCCCGGCCGTCAAGATTGTAACGCGCGAGGCAGCGTCGAAATTGGTCGAGCGCAATAACGCCAAGAAGCTCGTCGCGGTGCAGCAGTCTTTTGAAGGACCATTTGCCGGCAGGGCACTCCTGATCTTTCCCGAAGCCCAGAGCCTCGAACTCGTCCGCTCGATCGTCGGCGACCAGCATTCGTTGGAAGACGTCATCGATCTGGAACAGGAGGCGCTTGCTGAAACGGGAAATATCATCTTGAATGGATGCCTGGCGACAATCGCCAATGTCTTGCAGCGGACCATGCGGATGTCACTGCCCTCCATCGTTCGCGGCGACGGAGCGGCCCTGTTCGAGGTCGAAGGGCCCGTTTCGGCGGAGCAATTCGTTCTGTTTCTCTACATCGACTTCAATATCAAGGAGCGTGACGTTCATGGCTTCATTGCCCTGCTCATGGATTTACCCTCCATCGCCGCGCTAAAGGAAATTGTAAACGAATTCATAAGCGCCATCGAGAAGCAACCGTCCGGTCATGTTGGATAGCGTGCCCAATCTGGTGTTTGGCCCGGTGTTCGACACTGTCGACATCGGTCTTGTCGTGATTGACAGCGACGGACATGTCGTTGGCTGGAATGAATGGATGGCCCGCATTTCGCGGCGACCGGCACGGCAAGTTCTCGGTAAGCCGTTCTTCGAAATCTTTCCCGATGCGCGCAGCACCCGCATGCCCGGCGTCATCGAAGATGCATTTCAGGTGGGTAGCTCCAGCATTCTGACCCATACATTGAATGCGTTGCTTCCTTTGCAAGGCGACGGCGGTGAGCCCCTGCTTCACAATATCGTCGTGCGCCCGGTGTCCTCCCTTCAGGCAAATTACTGCCTGCTGCAGATCACCGACGTCACCGTGGCCGTGACGCGCGAGCGTGTGTTGCGGGAACGTCAGAACGCGCGCTATCACGCAATCGTAGACTCTGCGCCGGACGCGATCATCACGATCGATAACGACCGTAACATACAATGGGTCAACGGCTCGGTAGACCATGTCCTGGGTTATGGACATTCCGAATTGCTGGGACAGAAGCTCGACATCCTGCTTGAGCCGGATAATCCGCTGTTGCCGGCGCTGGCGCAGAGCTCCGTCGATCCAAAGAACGATACCGCGATATCAGTCGTCGGCCGATACAAGAACCGGAAATCCGGCCACTTTGATATTTCGCTGGGTCGCTGGCGGGCTGACCAACGCGATTTCGTAACGACGATCTGGCGGGACGTCACTGAACGCGTGGCTGCCGATGCCGCCCTGCGGGAGGCGCGAGATGCGCTGCAGAAAAGCAATGATGAGTTGGAGAGCCGGGTTGAAGAACGCACGCGCGAGCGGGAGATCGCGTTGCGGAAACTGCAAGAAGCCCAAAAAATGGAAAGCATCGGCCAGTTGACGGGCGGGGTGGCGCACGACTTCAACAATTTGTTGGCCGTCATATTAGGCAGTCTTAGCCTGCTGAAGAAGACAGTTCCGGACGATCCGCGGATATCTCGATTGCTGGATCGAGCCATCCAGGGGGCGGAACGCGGCGCCACGCTGACCGCGCGCCTGCTGGCGTTTGCGCGACGGCAGGAATTGAAGGTCGAATTTGTCGCGCTGCAAAAGTTGATCCCCGAGATGTTGGACTTCCTACGACATTCCGTCGGCCCAAATATCGCCATTCATGTCGAGATCTCGCCGGAGGTGTGCGCGATCGAGGTTGATGCCAACCAGCTCGAACTGGCGCTGATCAATCTCGCCGTCAATGCCCGGGATGCCATGGCGCAGGGCGGTTCTCTGACGATCGCTTGTCACAACGAGGACCACGGCAAGAAGATCGGGTTGCCGCGGGATCCCTTCGTTTGCATCACCGTGACCGATACCGGCGAGGGCATGAGCGAAGCAACATTGGCGCGCGCACAGGAACCCTTTTTCACCACCAAAGGCATCGGCAAGGGTACCGGCCTTGGTCTCTCGATGGTGCACGGGTTCACGGCGCAATCCGGTGGAGCAATGCGGATCAGGAGCCAACCCGGCAAGGGAACGGCGGTCACGATGTGGCTGCCTCGTGCGAAAGAGGGCCGCAAGACCGCCGAAGCGGAGACCCCGCCTACGCAGCCGAAGGAAGCGCGAAGCCTTCGCGTTCTACTGGTCGATGACGATATCCTGGTGAGCATGGGGGCAGCTGACATGTTGCTCGATCTCGGTCACAGCGTTACCGAGGCACAATCCGGCTCCCAGGCCCTGAAGCTTTTGGAAACCGATTCGTCATTCGACATCGTGGTAACCGATTACGCCATGCCCGGGATGAATGGCTTCGAGCTTGCTCAGCGAATTAAAGAAAAAAATCCAATGCTGCCGATCGTCCTGGCGACCGGATACTCCGAACTGCCGGCCGATCGATCTATTGAATTCGGGCATTTATCCAAGCCTTACACCTTAAAGGACTTGGCAGCAGCATTGGAGAAGGCGGTCAACTAGCGCCGGAAGGTTGGATCTTCCTGAGTTTCTGGTGGCTGCGCAATAAAGGACACGCCTTAGTTAGCGCTGATTGGATGCAGGTTTCATTCTCATCGCGGCCGCGCTCTCCGCATCCAGTCCAACTCGCATCCCCTCCCGGTCAGGTCGGACGGCTGCGATGCAGAGGCGGGTCGCCTCCTGCAACGTCGATGCCAACATATCGGCCTTCGAATTGTCGATCGTCGTCACTGCTCCCTCGGCGGTATCTGTCCCGGTCCATAGTCCGACCATGATAAGCGCGCGCGGAAGCTTGCGGCGAAGCCGGCGAACCGCATAGCGTATTTGCGCAGGATTCGCAGTGTTGAGATATGAGAGACAAACCAGGGCGACGCCCTCGGTTTCCAGTCGAAAGATATTGTTCGTCGACAACGCTTCTGGCCCTGCCACCCGCGCGCGCAGTCCATGGACATTGCAGAGTTGAGCGAAAATGATCGCGGCAGCTTCATCCAGCTCGGTTCGGCCAGCAATGCAAAGTACGGGGCTGTCGCCCTTCCACTCGATCGGAAGCTCGTCTCTCTGCAGTATCGGCAAATCGGCGTAGACGGGTTCGGCAGCAGCGGCCTCAACTGCCGCGGCGGTTTCCGCGTCTGATGTCGGTCGCTCGCCTGTCGGTTCTTGATCGGTCTGCCCTGAAAGATCATTGACGAATTCCAGGACGGTGTCGCGGATCTTCACAAGGCGTGATTGGTCGAGCGCATCACGGTCGAGGTCAGCCTGCGCCAACTGAAGTCCTTTGATGGCCACCTCATCATAGTACGACGAAAGCGAACGTTCCTTCAGGAATTCCTCGGCTTTTTCGGTCGCCTCCGTCGGATCGCCGGCGAGCATCCGCTGGTAGAATATCTCCGCTGGTGAAAGCGCCGGCCGGTCGCCGAACATCACATCCAGGAACGCAAGACGCTCGACGTGACGCCCGAGTACGACCAGACAGACGGTCAGCGGCGTCGCGAGCACCAGGCCGATCGGGCCCCACAAGGCCGTCCAGAATGTCGCGGAAACCACCACGGCAACCGGTGATAAACCCGTGCTCCGTCCGTAGACCATCGGTTCGATGACCTGGCCGACAGCAGGCTCGACAACAACGAACAGGACGGCGGTCGAGGCAAGCATCGACCAACCCGGATCGACCGCGACTGCGAGCGCGAGCGGGAATGCCGCGGCAATGACCGAGCCGATATAGGGCACGAACCGCAGCACGGCTGCCAGGATGCCCCAGAGCACGGCGCTTGGTGTTCCGATCAGCCAAAGTCCTGCGCCGATGAGCAGGCCAAACCCCGCGTTGACGAGAAGCTGATTTAGAAACAGACGACTTAGCCGCCCGGCGGCATCGTCGAGTGCCGCGGTCGTCCGCTGCAGGTCATGGGAGCCGGCCAGACGAATCAGCCGGTTTCGCAGGTCCTCGCGCTGGATCAGGATGAAGATCACGAAGATGACGATGATGCCGGTTGTCGCGAGCGGCGACACCAGCGGTGCGATGACGGACCTCAGGCTTTCCAAGGCTCCCGGGTCTGGCTGAAGCACTTCAACCGGGACAGGTGTGACGGGTCGAGCTCCGAGCGGGTTGGCAAGAGGCGGAGCGACCGGCTTGTCCGGTGATCCGGCCTTGGGCTTATCCAGTTCCTTCCCCAAGTCCTGCAACATTCCCGCCGCTCGCTCGAGCGTGGAACTGCCACCGGTAATGCCGCGCACGGACTGGATCTTGGACTGGATCGTCGTCTGATAGCGAGGCAGATCGCCGGCGAGCCGGTTCAACTGCGTGGCGATCAGGCTGCCCAACGCGAAGATGATCGCGAACGCGAACAGCACCACGCCGACCACTGCGACGACCCGCGGCACCCTCACCCGCTGCAGGACGGACACCGGCGAGGCCAGGACGAAACTCAGCAGGATCGCCAAGGCTACGGGTACGAAGATCTCACGACCGACGTAAAGCGTCGTCACGATGATCACGGCAAGGATCGCCAGTGCCACGGCGCCTACCAGCGATGCCACGTCTTCGGACGTTTGAGGGACCACCAGTTTTGGTCTCATGCCGCCGGCCTGGCGCCGTCAAGGAGAATCGGCAGGAACGATCGACCAGACACTTCGCATGTTTCTCCGTGCGAAAGGCGGGGATAAAGGTGTTCGCAGACCCAGCCAATGCCGGGACAAACAGGGCAATTCTTCTTCATCAGAGATTGTCAGGCGTGCGCACGGGAGAGGACTTGTCCTCGTTCCGCAATTCCTGTTCGGCCTGGTGGTAGAATTCCTGGTCTTTTCCTTCAGGCTCGCCGGCTTGTTGCCAGAGTTCATAGGCGCGTCGGACAATGTCTGTTTCGGCTGGCTGATTCATTCGTTCATCCTCTCTCCAAACCCGCCCGGCCGGCGGCATCCGGACGGGCCAGGAGTAGGAGCTTCCGGGGGTTGAAGCTCCGAAATAAAAACTCTCGTCGCAACATTCCGTTCCAGAGTCCGGAACCGGACCCTGCCTGGATGCCCGCACGGCGAGAGCGGCTGGCCGGGCCAGCGATCGGCATCACCCGCGACCAGGTCAGCGATTTTGAATTCGAATCATATCGACGCTTGCGATGCTGCGCTCCCTCTCCCGCTCTTCGCGGGGGAGGGTCGGGGTGGGGGAAGCTCCGGGCGAAAATCCATCGATCGGGTATCGCGGCCACAGGTAACCAACACCGCCG
>NZ_JBEKXH010000033.1:0-25438 GCF_049512235.1 Bradyrhizobium sp. | reverse complement strand
AACGCCGGAACGCTAGCGCTCGCCGATGAAGCACATGCCGATGCGCGAGGCCTTGTCCATGGGCTGACAGGCGAGTCCCTCGGCGCAGCTCCACGATGTGAAACTTGCGTCATTGTCGGTGGCGGCGGGGTGCCGGACATAGCAATGTGCGCCCCAGCCGTCGTCATATTGGGTCCCCGCCAGTTCGGTAGAGCCGCGCAATTGCGGGCGGCTGGCAAATCCGTGGGAAAAATCCGGATGCCCGCCATCGCGGAAATTGGTCACGATATCGCGGCGGCGAACCTGGTCGCCAAAGAAATGCGGCGACGCCGGCACGATCGTCGAATTGTTGGGATCGGCAACCATCCAGTCGACACCCGGAAAATGAAAGCCGCCGATGCCGCGAGTCTGATGGCAGCCTGAGCAGGTCACGTCGTTGAGGCGGCGCTCAAAGCCTGCCAGCGAACGGATATTGCGCAGTTCTTCGCCGCTGTCGGCGGCTTTTTTCAGGGCGGCTTCTACGTCGCTTTCGCTGAACACAGCGCCCGTTTTGGCGTTGCCCTCGCCCTGTACCAGGCCGAATTCCGGCTGCAGGGGGGAGGGCGCAAATCCGACCGGGGTCGGACCAATGGCCGCGGTGGCGAGGAAGCGATCGGGAATCAAGATCGTGGCGCGATCAAGTTCACGGAGATGCCTGGGATCGAGCAACCAGGCCTTGAAATCGCCCTTGAGCTTTTCATCCGCCATGATCCGATCGCGATCGATCTGGTTTTCCAGCGGTGATTCCTCGAACGCTTGCGATAGCGCGTTGTAGTCGAACACCTTGAAGAGATAGTCGGTGCGGAAATCCCGCACCGCAGACTTCGGCGCATGCGCGATCTGAGTATTGGTTTCGATACGATCGATATTTTCGGGCCGGACCAGATCCAGCGGGCCATCTTCGGATATCAGCTTTTCGGCAAGCTCGGCTCCGGTCAGCGGCCAGTCGCCGGAAGCCAGCCACCGGCGGGCGATCTCGGCGCAGGCAAGCGCCTTGCCGCGTTCGGCCGCGTCATTACCCTTGTTGTCACGTTTGGCTTTCAGCACGATATTGAGCGTCATCGGAAGGCGCGGCGAGATCGCGCCTTCGCCGGCCTCCGGCGCGCCAATGCCCACGTCTTTGATGTCCGTCCGCACCAAGCGGTAGATCAGCCTGATTTCACCGCAATTGGCCTCGGATACATAGGCGCGGTCCATCCGGTTGACGATGCCCGCCAGCACGAAGCGTGCCTGGCCGGAATAAAGCGGCGCGCGGTCGAACAATTGAAAATCATAGGCCGTACCGACACCGATGCTTTCGTTCGGAAGATTGGCCTTGTGCCTTGCCAGGTACCGATCGAACTCGGCGTCGAGCGCCTTGCGGACGGGAACCATCGACGGCAAGTCGAACAACTCGCCGCTGGTGAGCGGAGCGTCGCTCACGCGCGCCGGCGCCAGGACGTGGCCGAGCCCAAATCTTCCGTGATCGAGAGCGCGGAGCGCTGCCGGATCGATGATCGCAGTGCCACGCTCCAGCGCCGCCGCGCATTGCGCAGGGCGTGGCGGCAGAACGCCAGAAAGCAGGATGAAGACGGCAACAACAAATCGCACGTGGCGCCAGATCCTTTAAGTAGCGTCCTTTAAGTAGCGTCCTTTAAGTAGCGTCCTTTAAGCGGCGTCCTTTATGTAGCGTCCTTTAGGCGACGCCATAGCAATCGCCCGTTCAGAGCGCGCCCTGCAGGCGAGCGCTTCGTATTCAGTAATATAGCCCAAAAGGAGGCGGTCTCTCGCACTGCAATCCGGATAAATCCCATCGACGGCTTCACGTCGCGGTGAAGCAACCGATCCTAGCGCAGCGATTCCGTGAAACCAATCAGTTCCAAGCTCTCGCGGTCCTCTTCCTCCCCTCCCCCCACGCGCATCGCGCGTGGCGGGGAGGGGTCGGGGGTGGGGGGTGGCGCGGCGTTACCGAAGCAGCGGTTCTTGCCGATGGACCCCCCACCCCCGACCCCTCCCCACCGCTTCGCGGGGGGAGGGGAGAAGATAGCGGCGCCGGCGCCGGGTAACTCGGGAGGAGGTTCACGCGATATCGATATGATCACAACTTCGGAAACGCCGTCCTAGTCCTCGTCTAGCGCGCGCCTAGCGCGGGACAATCAGGCCTTTGCCGGTCACGACCACCCAGCGGCCGTCCTGGCGCCGGACGGCATCGATCCGGCCGAGACCCGGCACGAGATCGCCGGCAAATACCTCGTAGACTCCCTGCCGGCTTTCGATCAGTGCACCGCCATTGGCGGCGTCACGCAGCACCCAGCCCGGTAGCGTCGGCAACCTCGCGGGCACGGCCTTTGGTGCAGATTTGGGCACCGCAGCGGCTGGGGGCGCGATCGATCCAGTGGCTTCCTTCGCCATGCCCGTCGTCGGGACAATCGGCGGCGCAGCGCGGACATTGTCCATGGCCTCGCTGAGCTTAACGGGTTTGGCCGCAAGCTCGGCCTGCGCCTTCTCGACCAGGTCGAGGCGGTCGTTGGTGCTGTTGAACTGGCTCATGCCGAGCTTGGCGTTTTGTTCGACGCTGGCCTTCAGCTGCAGGATGTCAGCGTCCATCCGACCTACTGAGGCTTCAAGTGAGCTGTTGCCGGAGTTGGGCGCATCACCGCCAAGAAAATGCCGGAGACTAACGGTCGCCAGCGCGCCTCCAAGCGCGCCCGCGACGCCGGCCAGCACCACCACAACCGCCAGCGCGGATCGCCGGCGCTTACTGGACGTCGCCTGGCTCTGTCCGGTTTCTACTTCCGGTACAGCTGCTTTAGCGGCCTTGGCGCGGCCGCCCGATGACGTGATCGTGGCTTTTCCGGGGGCGCGCGGCGCGTCTGCCTTGATGGTCTCCGGCTTTGCCGCATCCGCTTTGGACGCGCCCGGATCCGACGTCTTACCGGCCTGCTTGGGCGCGAGAGCCGGGGCATCGGTGCTGGCGGCCGGTGCTCGCGTCCTGGCCAGCGCCGCAGCCAGCATCGTCTTGCTCGGTACGTCCGCCGCACCGGAAGCGTCCGGTCCGGCGCTGAGGGTGGCGAGTTCACCGCCGGTCTGCTCCGCCTTTTGTTCGCTCACGGTCATGAATCTCCATTGAAGGGTTGACCATTCGGTAACTTTTATAGCTTGCGAAATCGTTACCGGCGGCCGGATTACCGGAATATTAGAAAGTCGTCCGGCGCGTTTTCCGCCGGCACGGCCGCGGCGCCTGAAATTGGCCAATGCTGCCCCACGGCATCACGAACAATTCCGATGCGTCGTTTGCGCCGGTGCATTTCCCGACTAACATGGCAACACCGGACCAGCCAGCAGGCGGGGGGCTCCATGGCCGTCGAGAAATGCATCAACGATTTTGACCTAAACGAAGTCATTTTTGAGGAGGGCTCGACCGGGCGTGAGCTGTTCGTGGTGCTCGATGGCCAGGTCGACATCGCCAGGATCAACGGCGCCAGCAAGACCGTCATCGTGACGCTCGGCAAAGGCGAGTTCTTCGGCGAGATGGCCGTGATCGACGGCTCGTCCCGCTCGGCAACCGCGATATCCGCCGCGCCGAACACCAGGGTGATGCGGATCAATCATGCCCGCTTCGTCTATCTGGTGAGTCAGCAGCCGGCATTTGCGCTGATGATCATGGATGCGCTCAGCAAGCGGCTGCGCCGCTCCAATGATGTCACCTTTAAGGCGGCCAATCCATGAGCGACCGCAAGCCGAGCCCGTTTCCCGTTCTGTTGAACAATGACGTCTGCTCGCTGATCCAGGCGACTGAGGACGTCTATCAGGTCCGGTTCAAGAACCGCGCCGCCAATGCCTATCTGGTGCGCGGCAAGTCGCGGACCATCATGATCGACGTCGGGCTGTCCTCGAATTATCCCGCGCTGCTCGCATGCCTGCATCATCTCGACTGCCCACCGGAAAAGATCGACATGGTCATTCTCAGCCATGAACATCTCGATCACATCGGCGCCGCCTATCATTTCGGCGGCCGCACCATCATCGCCGCCCACAGGCTCGCCGCCAACAAGATCATGTTGCGCGACGACTTCTCGATGCTGCGCAAGATGTTCAACGAGCCCAATGTGCCTGTTCATGTCGACATCTGGCTGGAGGAGGGAAACCTGCTCGACCTCGGCAACTTCCGCCTCGACGTGATGTACACGCCCGGCCACACTTCGGCCTGCATCAGCCTGTTCGATCAGGACCAGGGCCTGCTGTTCGCCGCCGATACCTTGATGCCGGGCGGCGTGATGGGCGGGGTGTTCGGTTCGGGCAGCATCGCCGACTACATCCAGTCGCTGGAGCGACTGAAGGGGTTGAATTCCAAAATCCTGTTGTCCGGGCATGGCCGGCTATCCGATACGCCGCAGGATGATGTCCGGATCGCGATCGCGCGGTCGCACGCCCTGTTATCGGATACCGCGCAATTGTTCGACGCGCTCGACGCGCGATCGAATTTCGAGCCGATCATGCAATCGGTGCGCGACCTCAACAAACTCGACGACGGCTGAGCCGAAGGAGGGCGACCACAAGGGTCGCCCCACAATATCGACATGACGTAGGGGCGCCCCTTGTGGGCGCCCGGCTTGGGCGCGCGTAGGCGGGCAAAGGCGCCCTTGCGCCGTGCCCACCATTTTAGATTTGGAAAGATGGTGGGCACGCCATCGGCCTCGCGCGTTCGCGCGGGTCCGATGGCTTTGCCCACCCTGCGGCCGAACTCTCCGCGCATCACATCACCACCGGCGCGTCGGGCAGTTCGTTGCGATCGCCGGGGTGGTGCGGAAAATGCGCGGCCAGTTGCTTCGAGACGGCCTCGATTCCCCGGATGACGCCAGCTTCAAAATTTCCCGCCCTGAAATCGCTCTCCATGGCGGCGCAGATCTTCTGCCAGCCGGCGGCGCCGACATGCGCGTCGATGCCGCGGTCGGCGACGATCTCGACCTTGCGGTCGGCGAGCAAGAGATAGATCAGCACGCCGTTGTTGTGGGCGGTATCCCAGATCCGCAACCGCGCGAAAATATCCAGCGCGCGCTCCCGCGCGGACTGATCCCTGAACAGTGGCGCGCCATCGAGCGCGCCTTCCACCGCGAAGCGAATCTGGCCGGAATGCGTCGCCTCGGCGATCTTGATCGCCTGCTCGATCGCGGCCAGCGCCCGTGGCGGGAAAATCCGCCTGACATGCCAGCGGTGATGGAGAAGGTGCTTGCCGATGCGCCTGATGCCCATTCGTGTCAGCCCCGCCGCCTACCAGCTACCCGACGCGCCGCCGCCGCCAAAACTACCGCCGCCGCCGCTGAAGGAGCCGCTGTCGCTTGAACTGCGGCCACCTGAAAAGCCACCGCCGCCGCCGATGAAGCCGCCGCGGCCGTTCGAGGAAGCGATGTTCTCGGCCACCATGGTGAAGAAGAAGGCCACCACCGAGGCGATCAGCGACAACGCCATCGATCCCAGGAGGAACCAGGCCAGCACTCCGACCACCCCGCCGGTCGCCACCGAGCCGATCAGCCGGCCCAGCGCGGCACGCAGGATGGCGCCGACAATGATGACGGCGAAGATCAGAATCGGATTGAACAGATTCTCGATCGAGCCGGACGAGCCGGAGCTTTGCCGCGATTCCGGTGCCGGCAATTTCTCGCCGTCGATCACGCCGATGATCCGGTCGACGCCGGCCGCAATCCCGCCGGCAAAGTCGCCGCCGCGAAATTTCGGCGTGATGACCTCGTCGATGATGCGTTCAGCGGTGACGTCATTGAGCGCGCCTTCGAGGCCGTAGCCGACTTCGATGCGCAGCTTGTGGTCGTCCTTGGCAACGACCAGCAGCGCGCCGTCGTCGATCTTCTTGCGCCCGATCTTCCAGGCTTCCGCGACCCGGATCGAATATTGTTCTATTGTCTCGGGCGCCGTGGTCGGCACGATCAGTACCGCGACCTGGCTGCCTTTCCGCAGCTCCAGGTCCTTCAGGCGCTGCGTCAGCGTGGCGATGTCGCTACTGGAGAGCGTTGCGGTCTGATCGACCACCCTTCCCGTGAGCGGGGGCACCGCGACGTCGGCGCTGGCCGCGAAAGCCCAGCACAGCACCAGCGCGAGGATGCAGGCTCTTGCAGCGTTCATCGCGGGCCGCCCGGGTTGTCGAACACCTTTACTACTTTGCGGACGACGGCTGCGGATTGAAATCCACCTTCGGCGCGGTCGAGATTTCCTTTTCGTTGTCGACGGTAAAATTGGCCTTCTCTTTATATCCGAACGCCATCGCCGTCAGGTTGCTCGGGAACGAACGAATGGTCACATTATAATCCTGCACCGACTTGATGTAGCGGTTGCGCGCCACCGTGATGCGGTTTTCGGTGCCTTCCAGCTGCGCCATCAGGTCGTGAAACAACGCGTCGGATTTGAGCTGCGGGTAGTTTTCGGTCACTACCAACAGTCTTGACAGCGCGCTGGTCAATTCGCCCTGGGCGGCCTGGAATTTCGCGAACGCTCCGGGATCGTTGACCAGCTCCGGCGTCGCCTGAATGCTGCCGACCTTGGCGCGGGCATTGGTTACCCCCAGCAGCACGTCCTTTTCCTGCTGCGCAAAACCCTTCACCGAATTGACGAGATTGGGCACCAGATCGGCGCGGCGCTGGTATTGGTTCAAGACTTCGGACCATGCCGACTTGACCTGCTCGTCATTGGTCTGGATCGCGTTGTAGCCGCAATTGGTCAGGCTCAACGTCGCCAGCGCCGCCAGCACGGTTAGCAATCTGCGCATCAGGTTCTCTCCCCCTATGTCTGTCCATAGTCTATCAGAGCGAGCCCGCCGCCCCGAATTTTTATTCGTCATGGCCGGGCTCGTCCCGGCCATCCACGTCTATGCTTGCTTCGAGAAAGGAAGACGTGGATGCCCGGGACAAGCCTGGACAAGCCCGGGCACGACGACATATTTTTTCGGCCCTCAAGTCGCCGCCGCCTTGGCATCCCGGATCGCCTGCCAGACTTTCATCGGTGTCAGCGGCGTCTGCAGCGTCTTGATGCCGAATTCGCCGAGCGCGTCCATCACGCCATTGACGATGCAGGGCGGGCCGCCGATCGCGCCGGATTCGCCGCAGCCCTTGGCGCCCAACGGATTGGTGCGGCACGGCGCGGAATCATCGAGCGTGACCGTTATCGGCGGAATATCGTCGGCGCGCGGCACGCAGTAATCCTGGTAGCTCGCCGACAACAGCTGCCCGTCGGCGTCGTAGCTCACGCCCTCGTACAGCGCCTGGCCGATGCCTTGCGCGACGCCGCCATGCACCTGCCCCTTCACCAGCATCGGGTTGACGGCAATGCCGACATCGTCGACCGTGGTGTAGCGCGCCACGCGCGTGATGCCGGTCTCTGGATCGATCTCCACCTCACAGATATGAGTGCCGTTGGGCCAGCTCGGCCCGTCGACTTCGCCCGTGCTGTCGACGCTGAGGCGCGCGCCACGCTCATGTTTGGCGATCTCGAACAGGCCGATACGCCTGTCGGTTCCGACCACCGTAAGCCAGCCGCTGTGGTATTCGATGTCATCCACGGAAGCCTCCAACAGCTGTGAAGCTTTCTCGCGCGCCTTGGCGATCAGGTCGTTGGTGGAGACCGCCACCGCCGTGCCGCCGACGAACAGCGAACGCGAGCCGACGCTGCCGAAACCGGTGGCCAGATCGGTGTCGCCCTGCACCACATCGATCTTGTCCATGGCGATGCCGAGCGAATCCGCGACCATCTGTGTGTAGGTGGTCTGCAGTCCCTGCCCCATGGCCTGGGTACCCGAATGCAGGATGATGCGGCCTTCGGCTGTCGCATGCAGGCTGACCGTTTCAGTATGGGCGCGGCCGCCGGTCCACTCGATATAGCTGGTCAAGCCGCGGCCATACAGCAGGCCAACTTTCCTGGCCGCCTTCTTGCGCGCGGCAAAGCCGTCCCAGTCCGCCAGTTGGCAAGCGCGCTCCAGCATGTGCGCGAACGCGCCGGAATCATAGACCTGACCGACCGGGTTGGTATAGGGCAGTTGCCCAGGCTTGACGTAATTGACTTTGCGGATGGTGCGCGGGTCGATCCCGATCTGCCGCGCCGCCGCGTCCATCAGCCGCTCGACGATGAACACGCCCTCGGGGCGGCCGGCGCCGCGATAGGCGCCGACCGGCGCAGTGTGGGTCATCACCGCCTTGACCTCGTAGTGAACCAGCGGAAGATCGTAGACGCCGCTTTGCACGAACGGCCCCAGCACCAGCGGAATGATGGTGCCGGCGCCGGAAAGATAGGCCCCGGTCCCGCCGACCGAACGCACCCGATAGGCCTGAACGCGGCCTTTGGCATCGAGCGCGAATTCCGCCGTCGACGTCAGGTCGCGGCCATGGGTGCCGCCGACGAATTCGTCACCGCGCTCGCCGCGCCAGCGCACGTTGCGCCCGAGTTTTACGGCGGCATAGGCGACGATGCCGTCTTCCGGATAGAGGCTGGTCTTGTGGCCGAAGCCGCCGCCGATATCGCCGACCAGCACGCGGATACTTTCCTTCGGCCGCTTCAGCACAGCCTCGGCGAGAATATCGCGGGTCGAGCCCGGCGTCTGCGACTGCGTATGCAGGATCAGCCGGCCGGATTTCTTGTCGACCTCGGCAATGGTCGAGCGCGGCTCCATCGCCGACGGCACCAGCCGCTGGCTGACCACATCGAGCGAGATTTTATGCGCAGCATCGGCGAACGCGGCTTCGACCGCGGCCGCGTCGCCATAGCTCATGACCGCCGCGATGTTATCGGGCGCGCCCTCCCACACCACGGGTGCGCCGGGCTTGGTTGCCGCCAAGGGATCGACCACCGATGGCAGCACTTCGTATTCGATCGCGATCGCCTCGGCCGCGGTCTGCGCCGCGACCCGCGATGTCGCCACCACGGCCGCGACCGGCTCGCCGGCAAACCGCACGAGCTCGTGGGCCAATAGCCGCCGCGGCGGCGCCGTCATCGGCGAGCCGTCGGGCCGCGGGAACACCAGAAGCGTCGGGAGGGTGCCGACGTTGTCGGCGACCAGGTCGGCGCCGGTATAAACCGCCTGAACGCCGGGCATCCCGGCCGCGGCCTTGATATCGACGCTTGCGATTTTGGCGTGGGCATGCGGCGAGCGCAGCACGTGCAGCCACAGCGCGCCGTCTTCCGGCCGGTCGTCGATGAACTGTCCCTTCCCGGTCAATAGCCGTTTGTCCTCAAGCCGCTTGACGGGCTGGCCTGCCCCAAAGCGCATATTGCCGGGAAGAATGTTCATCCGTTGTCCTTCGGGTCACTTATTCGATTGAGCCGTGTTCTAGCGGATAGGCAAGGTCCAGGCCAAATCCGGGGGGTAGCCGCTGCGCCCGAGCCGCGCAAAAACCTTTACCTCGCCCGCTTGCGGGCATGACGGTTCACCCGATGTCCCGCAGCACCGCCTCCACCGCCTTGCGCTCGTCCGCCGTGAAGGCGGCCTGCGGCGCGATGGGATCGCCGACGTCATAACCCTGGATCGCAAGCCCAGCCTTGATGCAGGCGGCGAGATTATAGCGCGCGAAGGCTTCGTTCAGCCGCCAAAGCCTGCGCTGCAGTTTCATGGCGTCATCCCAGCAGTCGGCGGTGCAGAGATTGTAGAGCTCGACGCTTTGCCGCGGGATGAGACAGGCCGGCCCCGCCATCCAGCCGACGCCGCCGATCAGCATCACCGCCGCCGGAATATGCGCGGAGGCGGAGAATACCGAGATGGCCTCGCCACAGCGGTTAATGATCGACAGTAGCCGCCCGGTATTGGTGGAGGCGTCCTTGATGTAGTTGATGCGCGGATGCGTCGCGAGCTTTCCGATCACGTCGAGCGTGAGATCGGAGCGCTGGAAATTGGGATTGGTGTAGATCACGACGGGAAGTTCGACCGCGTCGGCAATGGCGCGGAAATAGGATTCGACCTGGGCCTCGGCAAGCGGAAAATAAGCTTCCAGGATCGCGAGGATGCCGTCGGCGCCGAGTTCTTGATAGGCCCTCGCCTGCGCAACCGCATCCGAGGTCGATGTCGAGGCGACGCCGGCGACCACGGGCACGCGGCCTCTTGCGGCCTCGATCGTGGTCTGCACCACGGTTAAGCGCTGCGCCGCATTGAGATAGGCGAACTCGCCGGTCGAGCCCAGCGGCGTCAGCCCGTGCACCCCGGATCTGATCAGGTCGTCGCACAAGCGGCCGAGCACCTCGGTGCCGACGCGCCCGTCGGCATCGACCGGCGACACCAGATAGGGAAAGACGCCATGGAAATCAGCCATCCTGGAAACCATCACTTCGCTCACCCATTTCGAAACGCGTAGGCGTAGCCGTTGAGCGCGGGCGCGCCGCCGAGATGGGCGTAGAGGATCTTCGATCCGGGCGGAAAATAGCCCTTCTTGACGAGGTCGATCATGCCCTGCATGGATTTGCCCTCATAGACCGGGTCGGTGATCATGCCTTCGAGGCGCGCGCACAGGCGGATGGCGTCTTTGGTCTCGGCTGAGGGAACGCCGTAGGCCGGATAGGCATAATCCTCGATCAGAACGACATCGTCCTCGACGATTTCCTTGCCGAGTTCGACGAGCTCCGCCGTGTTCCGCGCGATGGCGAGCACTTGCGCCCTGGTCTGCGCCGGCGTGAAAGAACCGTCGATGCCGATGACCTGGCGCGCGCGGCCGTCTTTCTTAAAACCCACCAGCATGCCGGCATGGGTCGAACCGGTGACCGTGCAGACGATGATATAGTCGAAGGCAAAACCAAGCGCCTTCTCCTGCGCCCGCACTTCCTCGGCGAAGCCGACATAACCAAGGCCGCCATATTTGTGCACCGAGGCCCCTGCCGGAATCGCGTAGGGCTTGCCGCCCCTGGCCTTGACGTCGGCGATGGCTAATTCCCAACTTTGGCGGATGCCGATATCGAATTCCGCATCCACCAGTTCGATCTCGGCGCCCATGATCCGGCTCAAGAGAATATTGCCGACCCGGTCATAGACCGCGTCCTCATGCGGCACCCAGCTTTCCTGCACCAGGCGGCATTTCATGCCGATCTTGGCCGCGACCGCGGCGACCATGCGGGTGTGGTTCGACTGCACGCCGCCGATGGTGACCAGGGTGTCGGCGTTGGAGGCGATCGCATCGGGAATAATGTATTCGAGCTTGCGCAGCTTGTTGCCGCCGAACGCCAGTCCTGAATTGCAGTCCTCACGCTTGGCATAGAGCTCGACCTCGCCGCCGAGATGGGCGCCGAGGCGCGCCAGTATCTCGATGGGGGTGGGTCCGAACGTCAATGGATAGCGTGCGAATTTTTCCAGCATGCGAAGTGTGCCCTTTCGTCAGTCGCGCCATCAAGCCGTCATTGCGAGCTACCGGCTCGGCGCCAGGCGCCGTCCGGTGAGCGAAGCAATCCACAGCCGCGTACGCCGCGCTATGGATTGCTTCGTCGCAAGGGCTTCTCGCAATGACGTGCAAGATCCCCTCAAGATCAGGATTCGCGACGCGCGCGAGCGCGCGGCTCCCACGAAGATGTCGTACTTGAACCGATAGGCTTTACGGAATCGGTCGTCTGGCTATGTGCCGATCCCGCACCGAGACCTCACGGTTTCTTCATGCACAGGCCGATCGTGGGCGCGGCACTGCACTTGGCGCCGTCGGGCGCGCCACCGCCCGGACAGAACACCGACACCAGAATCTCATCGGGCTCACAACTGACCGACGTATCGGCCTGGACCGGCCGCAGGTTCGAGGCGCTGTCGCCCTTGTCGCCCTTGTCGCCTTTATCGCCCTTGTCGCCTTTTGCGCCCTTCTCGCCCGGCGCTCCCTGTGGACCCTGTGGACCCAGCGGCCCCTGCGCGCCCGGCTGTCCCTGTGCGCCCGGCTGTCCCTGGGCCCCCGGCTGTCCCTGGGCTCCCGCAACCCCCTGGATACCCTGCGCGCCCTGCGGACCGGCGGGACCCTGCGGCCCCGGCTCGCCCTTCGGACCGGGGTCCCTGCTGCACGCGGCAAGCGAAAACGAAATGGCGACCAGCAAGACTGGAAAAAGTTTCATGAACGCCCCCTACCAGACTGTGGAAATTTCCCGACACACGTTCCACATCCCCTGGGATAACATTGCCGGGCAACCCTGCGCTGTCAACCGTCGCCGGCTGCCTTGCGCAGAAGCAGGATGGCGCGGCAACCCGATGATATCCGGGCTGCAGTGCACTGCAGACAAAGCTCTCGGTGTAACCTGTGATCCCAGCGGATGCCGTCCGAAATCTATTTCAATCCGTGCGTCCTCCGATTATGCATCTCAACTACGGCCTCGTCTCAGCTGTTTCGACTTGGTCCGAAACATTTCCCCGTGGCGAATTTTCCCGATCGGGCCGAAGCGCGGGATCATCAAATAAAGCACTGAATAAATTCATTTAATTTCGTTGGCCCGTCATTGACGGGAGCGCTTGACTCCGACTTCCCGAACGATATTTTGCGAATCAAATGTCAAAAATCGTCGAACGCACGCTCGATTTCCTGGAACTCTTCGCCGAGGAAAAGCGCACCTTGTCGCTGTCGGATATTTCCCGGCTTTTGAAGATTCCGGCCTCCAGCTGCCACGACGTCCTGCAGACGCTGCAGGAACGCGGCTACATCTACGAGCTGGCGCCGCGCGCCGGCTATTATCCGACCCGCCGCCTCTTTGATCTCGCCAAGACCATCACCGAACATGACCCTGTGGCCTTGCGTGCCGACATTCTGTTGCGAGCCATGCGCGACAGCCTGGACGAATCGGTGTTGCTGGCCAAAGTGACCGGGCTTGACGCCACCTATCTCTTGACCTTCGAACCGTCGCATCCGCTGAGGTTTCGCGCCAATGTCGGCGATCGCGTCAGGAGCCTGTATGCGACATCAGGCGGCAAGGCGATCCTGTCGACCCTTGCGCCGCGGGATCTCGGCAGCTGCCTCAAATCCCTGACGCTGGAGCCGCTGACCAGGCATACCATTACCTCGAAGCGGGCGCTTGCCGATGACATCGAGGCCGGCCGCCAGCGCGGATGGTTCCTCAACAAGGAGGAAAGTCAGGACGGTGTGATGACGCTGTCATCCCTGTTCGCCTGGAACGGATTGAACTACATCGTCACCGTCGCGGGCCCGGTTTCGCGCATCGAACTGAAGCTGGACTGGATGGCGGGATTGCTGGTCGACGCCTGCCACCGCCTCGAGATGCGACGCGAAGTTGCTTAGCCGATCTTGGCCAGCAACGCTGCCGGCACCTGAACCTTCATTTCCAGCGCCATCTGCCCGAATGCCTTGCCCTGCGGATCGATGCGGGAGGAGGCCATGCCGCCGCCGCCCAGTGCATCTTCGAGCACGAAATTCAGGGCGCCGAGGCCCGGCGCCTCATAGCGGTGCACCGGCCCGCCGACCAGGTCGCGAAAATGCGCCGCGATGCGCTCTGACGTGACTTCGCGCCGCAGCACCGGCAGCAACGCCGGATCGCGGGCGATGATGGCAATGTTGGACAGATTGCCCTTGTCGCCCGAGCGCGCCAGCGCCAGCTTGATCAGCGGCACTTCGACGGTCGGGCCAGCCGCGACCTCGTCGATCACGCCAGATCGCGGCGCGCCGGCGGCAGCGACCGGCGACTGACCCGCCGGAATTTCGACACGCATTGTCTTGTTGTCGAGCATCACGCTCGGCTGCGGAATGTCGGCTTTTTTGACGAAGAACGTGCAGAGCCGGATCAGCGGCGTGGCCTTGGGCCGGCCGCCATAGATGCCCGTGGTGCCCGGGGCAAAGGAAATTCCGACCGAGCCAAGTTCGCGGGCGAACAGATCGATCGCCTTGCGGTCGTGGTGGACGACCACCATGCGCAACAGCACCTCGCGCGAGGGACTTGCGCTGGTATTGCGTCCGTAAGCCGCGTCGGCGCCGAGTTCCTCGATATGAGTGGAGACGAAGTCGGCGACGCCGCGCTCCCTGAAGGTCATGCGCGCGCGCGCCAGCAGGGCCTCCGCGGTGCGCCGCGCTTTGCGCGCGGCGTCGATGCCGACGATCGACACCGTCGCAACCGCGCGATAGCCATCCTGATAGGTCGAGGACACCTTGTACAGGTCGGTCGGCGGACGGCCGCGGGCGCCCGTGACGAGTACCCGGTCCGGGCCCACCTCGGTCAGTCTCACCTGCGAGAAATCGGCGATCACGTCGGGCAGGATGTAGGCTGCGGGATCGCCGATCTCGTAGAGCGCCTGCTCGGCGACGGTGCCAGGCGTGACCAGCCCCCCGGTGGAGGCGGGTTTGGTCAGGACAAAGCTGCCATCGACCCGGCACTCCGCGATCGGGTAGCCGATATTGTGCCAGTCCGGCACTGTTTCCCAATCCGTGAAAAGGCCACCGGTGCTCTGCGGACCGCATTCCAGGAGGTGACCGGCCAGGCTGCCCGCCGACAGCCTGTCATAATCCCTCTCGGACCATTCGAATTCGTGCATCAAGATGCCGAGCGCGAGCGCGCTGTCGGCGCAGCGTCCGGTGATGACGATGTCGGCGCCGTTGTCGAGCGCGCCTTTGATCGGCAAGGCGCCCAGATAGGCATTGGCGGTCAATAGGCGCTGCGGCAGGGGCAGTCCGGTCAGATCCTCGCGGATACCCCTGGCGCGCAGTTTTTCGACCAGCGGCAGCAAGTCGTCGCCCTCGACGACGGCAATCGACAGCGACAGACCGAGTTCCCTGCAGATCGCCTGCAGCGCGGCCTTGCAACCGGCCGGATTTACGCCGCCGGCATTGCTGACGATGCGGATCTTCCGCCGGCTGATCTCGGGCAAGGTCTCGCGCAGATAGAGCACGAAATCCGTTGGATAGCCGGCGGCCGGATCCTTCATCCTGGCCCGCGCCAGCAGCGACATTGTCACCTCGGCCAGGTAATCCATCATCAAATAATCCACCGCCGAGCCGAGCAATTGCGGAATGGCGCGCGGGCTGTCGCCCCAGGCGCCCGAGGCGCCGCCGATCCGGATGATACGTTCAGCCATCGCCTATTCCTCCTCGGCCCATCGCGGTCTACGCTTGGCATTGAAGGCCGCGAGCCCCTCGAGCGCATCGGCGCCTTTCGCGGCAATCGCGATCTGCGCTTCCGCGAACGCCAGCGCCTCATGGAAGGCCATGGCTTCCATCGCAAAAATGGCCTGCTTGCCGCGCCGCATCGCGGCCGGCGATGACGTCTGCAGCTGCGCCAGCAGCTTTTCGATCCGCGCATCGAGTTCTTCGTAAGGCGCGACGTCGTTGACGATTCCCATGTCGAGCGCCCGTGACGCCGCGATCAATTTGCCGGTCAGGCAGAGTTCGTTGATGTGCCGCGCATGCATCATGCTGCGCAGCAGCACCAGCACCTGCATCGGAAACACGCCGACCTTGACTTCGGGCAGACCGAACCGCGCCTTGTCGGAAGCGATCGCCAGATCGCACAGCGCCATCAGGCCCATGCCGCCGGCGACGCAATCGCCATTGACCCGCGCGATCAGGGGAATGCCGAGCGACTTCATGGCGCGCGCCAGCCGGCCGAAATCGGTGGTGGGCTCGTCCGGCATGGCCTGGAACGTATCGGTGCCGTGGCTGAGGTCGGCGCCGGCGCAGAACGCCTTGTCGCCGACGCCGCTGAGAACGATGGCGCGCAGGCCGCGATCCGTCATCGCGCCCTGCACCGCGGCGTGAATGCCGGCGATCACAGCCGGATTGATGGCGTTACGACGCGCCTCGCGATCGATCCAGATCCATAGCGCGGGACCCCTGCGTTCGCAGCGGATTTCCGGGCGTGCCGCGTCAGTCATGGGTTTTGCTCCCTGGCGAAAAGTGCAACGCAATGAGCCATCCGAGCGCGCACCGCGCGGTTCGGCGCGCGCCGGTCATGAAGCAATCTTGGCGGTCGAAGCCGGCGCCGCGGGCGTCGGCTCGCCGGCAAATTCGGCGCCGAGAATCTCGCCATTGTGTTCGCCGAGATTCGGCGCCAGCCTGCGGATCGACGCCTTGGAATTACCGTAGCGCACCGGATGGCGGCAGACCAACACCTTGCCTTCGGTCGGGTGATCGATCTCCTGGAAGAAATCGACGGCCTTGAGGTGCGGATCATCCAGCAGTTGGTCGAGCGAATTGACCGGGCTCGCCGGAATATCGATGCCGTGCAGGATTTCCAGCCATTCCTTGTTGCCCCGCGCCGGCAGATGGCCGGCCAGGAAGTGGCCGACATCCTCGGCGTGAAGGGTGCGGGTTTCCTGCGAGCGAAAGCGTTCGTCGCTATCGAGCAGATCAGGGCAGCCGACAATCCGGGTAAAAGCCCGCCAATGCTTGTCGGTATAGACCACGAGCGAGAGATAGCCATCCTTGGTCTGATAGGGACCGCGCGAGCGCGACAATAGCCGCTTGTAACCCATCTCGCCGGCCGGCGGCACGAACGCCGCGCCGCCGATGTGATCGGCGAGCACGAATTGCGCCATGGTCTCGAACATCGGCACCTCAATGTCCTGTCCCGCGCCGGTCATGGCGCGGTGGTACAGCGCGCTGGTCACGGCATTGGCGACATAGAGACCGACAATGCGGTCGCAGATATTGACCGGCGCATAGCGCGGGGCGCCGTCGACGGCGCCGAACAGCCCGGCGATGCCGGACGCCGCCTGCATCAGGTCATCATAGACCGCCTTGCCGGACTCCGGCCCGTCCGAGCCGTAACCCACCGCGGAGCAGAAGATGATCCGGCTGTTGGCCCGGCGCACACCGTTGTAATCAAGACCGAGCCGGCCAAGGGCCTGGGGGCGCACATTGGAGACCAGCACGTCGGCCTCCGCGGCCAACACCATCGCCGCGTTCTTGCCTTGCGGGGTTTTGAGATCGAGCACGACGCTGCGCTTGTTGCGATTGGCGCTCATGAACATCGGCCCCATGCCGGCATGCCGCCACGGCCCGATCCATCGCATCGAATCGCCGCCGGCGCTTTCGATCTTGACGACGTCGGCGCCGAGATCGCCCAGGAGCTGGGTCGCTGACGGTCCCATCACCACGGTGGTGAGGTCGAGGACGCGGACGCCGCGGAGCGGACCCGAAGCCTGCTCCGAAGCCAATGGCCAAATTCCCGGCGTTTCTCCTGACAATCGCGCCACCTTTGCTATGATAAGCCAAATACCCCCATCCGCACTCAAAACCCTGAAACTGGGAAAGATATTTCGCTGTAGCGACGTATGACCGGACGGCCGGCGCTTTGTCAAGCCGGTCAACGAGGCGCCTGAGATCTTATTCGGAAGGCCTTGTTGGCTATATTGACAAACGCTGGGCAAAGGTATCATTTCGTCATTGCGAAAAAATTTTCGCAGGTTCGGGGTTGAAGCGACCGGCCAAGGTTGCCCAACAGGGGTGGAGACCACATGGACAGCGCACTGAAAGAGGGCCAAGCCGCCGCGGCGGAAACCGCAACATCCGCCATCGAAGTGAGCACGATGCGTCGGGTGATGAACCGGCTCGTGCCGTTCCTGATGTTCTGTTATTTCATCAACTTCCTCGATCGCACCAACATAGCCGCCGCCGCGCTCCAGATGAACGGCGATCTCAAGCTGAACCCCGAGATGTTCGGCTTTGGCGCGGGCCTGTTTTTTCTGGGCTATTTCATCTTCGAGGTGCCCTCGAACCTGTTGCTGTACAAGTTCGGCGCGCGCCGCTGGATTGCCCGGATCATGTTGACCTGGGGCCTGTGCGCCACCGGAATGGCCTTCATCCAGGGCGAACACAGTTTCTACATGGTACGCTTCCTGCTCGGCCTTGCCGAAGCCGGGTTCCAGCCCGGGATTTTCTTTTTCCTCACGCTGTGGTTCCCCGCGGCCTATCGCGGCCGGGTGCTCGGCCTGTTTTTCGCGGCCATTCCCATCAGCGGGGTGATCGGCTATCCGATCTCGGCCGCGCTTTTGTATCTGGATGGTGCCTTGGGCCTGCGCGGCTGGCAATGGCTCTACCTCATCGAGGGTTTGCCGGCCATCATCATGGCACCCATCGTCGCCTTCTATCTCCAGGATCGTGTCGCCGACGCCGCGCAATGGCTTGGCCGCGATCAGCGCGAATGGCTTACGGAACGCCTGCAAACCGAACTGCAGGCACGCGAGCAAAAGCAGAAGCATACCGTCAGGCAGGCGCTAAGCGACCCCTGGGTCCTGTTCCTCGGCGCGATCTACTTCTCGAACGTCTGTCTGAACAATGGCGTCAGTTTCTTTCTGCCGCAGATCGTGAAGTCATTCGGGCTGACAAACGTGCAGGCCAGTCTGCTATCCGCCATTCCGAGCGCCTGTGCCCTGATTTGCGTGATTTTCTGGGGCCGGCGTTCCGACCACCGAGGGGAACGCTATGGACACGCGGCGCTGGCCACCTTTATCGGCGGCGCCGGGCTGCTGGCTTCGGTCTTCGTCACCGACCCGGCCTTGCGGCTGATGGCGCTCGCCGTCGCGGTATCCGGCACGTTGTCGTTCGCCCCGGTGTTCTGGACCATCGCGCCCTCGTTCCTGTCGGGCGCCGCCGCGGCGGGAGGCTTGGCCGCGATCAGTGCCTTGGGCATCCTTGGCGGCTGGTTGGCTCCCTGGTTTGTCGGCTACACCAAGGTCCAGACCGGGGAATTCACCTGGGGCCTCGGCAGTATCGCCGTGTTCGGCATGCTCGCCGCTATCGCCTTGTATGGGATCGGACGCCGTCAGGGATCGGCGATCGAACTGCCGCGGGCCACCGAGTTCGTCCCCGCCTCGAGCGCATCTGATCGTCGCAATCGTTCTTGAACCGGGACCGCGGCCAGCGCTCCCGGAAACGAAAGGAAATTAAAGTGTCAGACACCATCACGGAACGCTGCCCCTATGTGATCCGGCCTTCGGAAATGCCGACCTACAGCCCGGCCAATCACACCGGTACCAAAAACACCCGTCTGATCGGCCCCGCGGTCAACGGCGCCAAATATCTCGAGATCGCGCTCGGCGATATCGAGCGCAACGACGGCTCGCCGCCGCACGCCCATCCGGATCTCGAACAGGCCACCTATATCATCGAGGGCGAAGCAATCACCGAGATCGACGGCAAGGAGTATCACGTCAAGGCCGGCGACATGCTGTATTATCCGCCTTACGTCTTCCACTCGATCAAGGTCATCAGCGAACGCATCAAGCTGTTGGTGATCTACGCGCCGCCTTATGGCGAGGATCCCGCCAAGGTGATCAAGCAGCGTCCGGCCTGACGACAAAACCGCGAGAGCCAACGGATTTTGCTATATCGGACGATGGTGCGTCCGGGGTTGAGTTTCATGACGATCTCCATCGAAGAGCTGTGGAACATGCCGGAACCGGCGCTGCTCGGCGCCTACCACAGCGCCCGCCGCCAATTCGTGGAACAGAAGTTCGCGCGCGACACGCAGCGGGCGCGACTGGAGTGGTTGAGGGCCAAGATGTTCATCGGCAATTCCGGCGGGGTGACCGAACGCAAGATGGCCGTCGACGTCTCGGAGGAACTTGCCCGCAAGGGCCAGGAGGTGCGGGAGATGACCCGGGAACTCGACCTGGTCAAGGTCGATGTCGACGTCATCGCCATGGTGATCCGGCTGCGCGGGGTGTCGGCGGCGGCAAGCGTGCAGGGCGAAGAGCCGGGAGAGAACGATCCGGAGCGTGAGGGCGCCTGATCGGCCCGGTGAGCTAACAACTGGCCTACAGGCTGTTCCACGCCCAGCGGGCTGCAGCAGATCGTTGACAGCCGAGCGCGGATCGCACAGATTTTGACGGGTGGCTCGGCGTCATCAGCGGATGGCTTGTCCGTCCGGGATGCTCGGGCGCCGCAACGCTTTTTGACGCAGACCCATGCCCGTCAGCTTTCAGGACATAGTCTTCTCGTTCGAATTCGTCGGCAGCAGCCCCGGCGACAACAGGGCCATCCTTGCCAGGCGGACGGGCAAGATCTACTGGCGCTCCGCAATTTCCGGCCTCGACGAGCTGCCCGATGATGCCGAGGATGGTGAAGCCGAGGATGGTGAAGAATACATCGCGATCCCCGACAAGCGAGAACTCGGTCTTGGCAAGCCGCTGGCGCTGGACTTTGCCCGCCAATGCCTGCCGGACGATTTTGATGAGGTCAGTTATATCTTCGGCGGGCGAGGCGCTTACCGGAATTTTCGCGCCTTTCTGAACCGGAAAAAAGCCCTCGAACGCTGGTACGCGTTCGAGGCAAAGGCCACCGAGCAAGCATTGCGCGAATGGTGCGAGCTCAACGCGATCGAGGTGGAGGGCTGATCGATGACGATGATCACCGACTTGCGCAGCCTCACCGCGGCACAGCGCAATACATTCCTGGCGTGCTTCCTCGGGTGGACCTTCGACGCCTTCGATTTTTTTGTTCTGGTCTTTATCCTGCGTCCGCTCGCCGAGGAGTTCGGGACCAGCGTCAAGGAACTGACGCTGGCCATCGTCCTGACGCTCGCGGCACGGCCGGTCGGCGCCCTGATCTTCGGGCGGCTGGCGGACCGCTACGGCCGGCGGCCGGTATTGATGATCAATATCCTGTGCTATTCGGCGATCGAACTCGGCTCGGCCTTCGCGCCGACCCTGACGATCATGCTCGTGCTGCGAACCCTGTATGGGGTGGCGATGGGCGGCATGTGGGGCGTCGCCGCCTCCCTCACCTTCGAGGTCGTTCCGCTGCGAACGCGCGGCATCATATCGGGTATTCTGCAGCAGGGCTATGCGGTCGGCTATCTGGCCGCAGCCGCCGCCTTCGCGCTGCTGTTCCCGAGCATCGGCTGGCGCGGCATGTTTGTAGTCGGCACCATTCCAATACTGCTCGTCCCCTTCATCTGGTTCAGTGTGCCCGAGTCACCGGTCTGGCGAGAGGCGGGGCAGCAGAAACAGGATCTGCTCGGAGCGATCTCCGGCCATTGGCGGACCGTCATCTTCATGATCGTGCTGATGACGGCGTTCAATTTCCTCAGCCATGGAACGCAGGATCTCTATCCGACCTTCCTCGAGGTCCAGCATCAGCTGTCGACAGAGACGGTTGGCACCATCGCCATCATCTACAATATCGGCGCCATCATCGGCGGCACCACCTTCGGAGCCCTCTCGCAGCGGTTTGGACGGCGGCGCATGATCGTGCTGGCGGCCCTTCTGGTGCTGCCAATCATTCCGCTCTGGGCATTTGCGCATGGCGTGCTCTGGCTCACGCTCGGGGCATTCCTGCTCCAGATCATGGTGCAGGGCGCCTGGGGCGTCGTGCCGGTCTATCTCAACGAACTCTCTCCCGAGGGCGTGCGGGGTACGCTTCCGGGCCTTGTCTACCAGACCGGCAATCTTCTCGCCGCGGTCAACGCAACCCTTCAGGCAGATATTGCAGCCAGCCACGGCGGCAATTACGCCATCGGGCTCGCCACTATCGCCGCCGCGGCCGCGATCGTCATCGCAGCGCTCGCCTGGTCAGGCAGGGAAGTCAAGGACGCGAAATTCGGTACGGTCGGCGCCGCCTCGTCCGACGCTCATCTTCCACAACCCACCTGACCATGCGCCAAACCATCAACATCGCCACCGCAAGCGTCATCACGCCCGCGCTGTCGGGCTACCAGCTGCTCGCCGATCCCCTGTTGAACAAGGGGACCGCCTTCACCGAGGCCGAACGCGACATGTTCGGCCTGCACGGCCTGCTGCCGCCCACGATCGGCGTGCTCGACGAGCAGGTCTCGCGCCGGCTGCAGGCGCTTCGCAGCCTTTCCACTGACCTCGAACGCTACGCCTTTCTGCGCGACCTGCAGGATACCAACGAGACGCTGTTCTACGCGCTGCTGGTCCAGAACATCGAAGAGCTTCTGCCGATCGTCTACACTCCAACCGTCGGGGCCGGCTGCCAGGAATTCAGCCGCTTGTTTCGCAAACCGCGCGGCCTGTTCCTGAGCATTCCGCACAAGGACCGGATCGACCAGATTCTGGCCAACGCATATTTCGACGGTGTCGAGGCGATCGTGGTTACCGATGGCGAGCGCATCCTGGGGCTGGGTGACCAGGGCGCCAACGGCATGGGCATTCCGATCGGCAAGCTGGCGCTTTACACCGCCTGCGGCGGACTCCATCCGGCGACGACCCTGCCCGTCATTCTCGATGTCGGGACCGACAACCACGACTGCCTCGCCGATCCGCTCTATGTCGGTTGGCGGCACGAACGGATTCGCGGCCAGCATTACGATGACTTCGTCGAAGCCTTTGTCAGCGCCGTCGGGCGACGCTGGCCGCATGTCCTGCTGCAGTGGGAGGATTTCGCCAAGAGCAATGCCACCCGAATGCTTGAGCGTTACCGCGACCGGCTGGTCACCTTCAACGACGATATCCAGGGCACGGCCTCGGTCGCCACCGGCACGCTGCTGGCGGCCATCAATGTCACCGGCACGCCGCTCACCGAACAGCGCGTCGCGGTGATGGGCGCTGGATCGGCGGGTTGCGGCATCGCGAGCCTTATCCTGCGGGCGATGGTCGAAGGCGGTCTTGCCGAGGACGAGGCCAGGCGCCGCTTCTTCATGGTGGATCGCGACGGGCTGCTGGTAGACGGCATGAGCGGCCTCGAACCTTTCCAGAAGCCGTTCCTGCAGAAGCAGGCGGCGGTTGAAGGGTGGGTCCTCGACCATCCCGAAAAGATCGGCCTGCTCGATGTCGTGCGGCACGCCAAGCCGACCGTGCTGATCGGCGTGTCCGGCCAGCCCGGCGCGTTTTCCCAGACGATCGTCCGCGCCATGGCGGAACACAACGTCCGGCCCGTGATCTTTCCGCTGTCGAACCCGACGTCGCGCGCCGAGGCGACACCCGAAGATCTGGAGACCTGGACCGAAGGGCGGGCCGTCGTCGGGACCGGCAGCCCGTTCCCTCCGCTGACCCGCGACGGCGCCCGATTCAAGGTCGACCAGACGAATAATTCCTACATCTTTCCCGGCGTCGGGCTGGGCGCGATCGCGGTGAAGGCACAACGCGTGACGGACGGGATGTTCATGGCGGCGGCGAAGGCGCTGGCTGGCGCCTCGCCTGCCCGCAACAACGCGCGCAGAAACCTGCTGCCGCCGGTCAGCCAGTTGCGCGAAGTCGCTTTCACGGTCGCGCTTGCCGTCGCCGAGCAAGCGCACAAGGAGGGGCTGATCGAAGACATCGCGACCGACCGGATAGAGCCCGCGATCCGCGCCAAGATCTGGACACCGCGCTACCTGCCATATCAAGCACCGTCATGAGAAGCTGCGCGTGTTCGGATCAGGCCAGGATCAGGCCCGCCCCGGCACCGCGGCCTCCGCGAACGTCGCCATGCCATTGTGCAGCGCGCAGGCAAGCCGCAGGATCGGCAGCGCGAGCGCGGCACCCGATCCCTCGCCAAGCCTCAGATCGAGATCGAGCAGCGGGCGCGCCTTGAGCGCCTGCAGAACCAAATGGTGCCCCTGCTCCGCCGAGGCGTGCGAGAACAGCAGATAGGGCCGGCAGGATGGATTGATGCGCGATGCCGCGAGCGCCGCGACCGAAACGATGAAGCCGTCGACCAGAACCGGGATCCGGCCCTGGGCGGCGGCGATGATCGCGCCGGTGATGGCGGCGATTTCCAGCCCGCCGACGGCACACAAGACTCGCTCGGGAGAAGCTCCGGGCGACTGCAAGCCGTGATACAACAGCGCCGCGGCAATGATCCGCGCCTTGCGCTCGCGACCGGCGCTGTCGAGGCCCGTGCCGCTGCCCGCCATCAGGTCCGGGCCGGTTCCCAGCAACGCGGCGGCGATCGCGGCCGAGGCCGTGGTGTTGCCGATGCCCATTTCGCCGAAGATGAGGAGATCGGGTTGTCGCGCCGAAGCCCGCGCGACCGCGCGTTGGCCGCATTCGAAGGCGAAGGCGACTTCGCTCGCCTCCAGCGCGGCTTCCTGGCTGAAATCGCGGCTGCCCCGGCGCGGCTTGTCCGTGACGATGCCTTGAAGCGGAGCTTCCGCGAGCGTTCCGGCATCGACGACCTCGAGCGGTGAGCCCAGTTCGCGCGCCAGGACCGAAATCGCGGCGCCGCCGCCCGCGAAATTCGCCATCATCGCGATCGTGACCTCCTGTGGGAAGGCAGACACGCCCTGCGCGGCGATGCCGTGATCGCCGGCGAAGATGACAATCGGCGCCCGTTCCGCGGACGGCCGGGCGGCATGCTGGAGCGCGGCCAGCTCGACGGCGAGCGTTTCGAGGCGGCCGAGCGCGCCGGCCGGCTTGGTCAGTTCGCTTTGGCGGACCAGCGCGGCGTCGCGGTGACGAAGCGAGATGGCGGGGCAGTCGCGGTAGACCCATTCAGGAAGCATCAGTTTCGCTCCTTCGGTTGTCGCTGGTGGCGATTGGCGCGTTTGAGAATGTAACTGTCCATGATCCAGCCATGCCGCTCTCGCGCCATCAGTCGAAGCTCGACGATCTGCGCGCCGACCTCGGCGAGCGGACCGGAAAGGATGATTTCCTCAGGCATGCCGAGATAGGCGCCCCACCAGATCCGCAATCCCCTGACATCGAGGGACTGGAAGGCCGTGCCGCCATCGAGCATGACCACCACGGTGTCGATGCCTGTGGGCCAGCCGCCCTCGCGCAGCCGCCGTCCGGTGGTGACGAGAAAGGGCTCGCCGATGTCGTTGAGGGGCAGCGCATGCGCGGCGCACAGCGCCTGGATCGACGTGATGCCCGGGACCACCTCGATCTCCGGCACCGGATCGAGCCTTCGCGCAATGCGCAGGCTTGAATCGTAAAGCGATGGATCGCCCCAGATCAAAAGCGCCACCCGCCCCGCCTTGCCGAGATGGGCGGCGATCTGCCGCGACCACACCGCGGCGATCGCGTCATGCCAGGCCTCGACGCCGCTGCGGTAATCCTCCTGGCTCGAATCCCGCAGCGGCAGGTCGAATTCGACCAGACGCGGGCTATCACTTGCGAGAACCTGCGCGCAGATCCTCCGCCTGAGTTCTGCAAGGTCGGACTTGTCGACACCCTTGCGCGGGATCAGGACGAGGTCGGCCGCATTGATGGCGCGCATAGCGGCCAACGTCAGCTGCTCGGGATCGCCGCAGCCAATGCCGATCAGCGACAGCATCAGCGCCGCGCTCACCAACCATCTCCCGAAAGCGCTCCGAACAGAATGACGGCGGTCGCGGGGCCAATAGCTTGCGCGAGCTGGTCCGCGAGCTTGGCGATCGTGGTGCGCGCGAGCCGCTCATCGGAATGACCGAGCGATTCCGCCAGCAGCGCCGGGGTGTCCGGTGACATGCCGTGTTCAATCAGCTTCGCCGCCAGCGCGGGAAATGTCCGCTTGCCCATGTAGACCGCGGTGGTCGCATCCGGGTCGGCCAGAGCGGCCCAGTTGAGGTCTGCCGGCAATTGCCCGGTGACATCGGCGCCGGTGACGAATTGCACGCGGCGCGAGGTGTGCCG
>NZ_JBEKXH010000032.1:0-25493 GCF_049512235.1 Bradyrhizobium sp. | reverse complement strand
TCCAGGCAGCCGGGTGCCGACGGAAAAGTCGAGGCGGTCCAGGCGCATCACGCCTGGGCGCATGATTTCATCCTCGATGATCTCATCTTGCTGAATCTGCCGCGGCACAGCGAGCATCACATGCATCCGCGGCGTTCCTACCATCTCCTGCGATGGGCGGGGCAGGCTCCGCAATATCCCTACAACTACGCCGTGATGACCCTGCTGATCCTGGTGCCGCCGCTGTTTCGCCGCGTGGTCCATCCGCTGCTCGATGGCGGGGTGGCGACCTTGCCCGTTCGCCGCAACGATCTCGGTTACCAGATCGGACTGATCGGTTTCACCCGCATGAGCAGCCAGCTGCGGCAGTTGCATTGTCTGATCGACGTCCATCCGCGCTACGCGTTGCGGCTAGTGCTGGTCATCGCCACCAGCCTGTGCGGCCTGCCGCTGCGATTATGGGAAACGGTGCGGTTCGGCAGGCAGATCTCGCAGGTGCGCATCGATCAGCCGCCGGTGTTCATCATCGGCCATTGGCGCAGCGGCACCACGCATATGCACAATCTGATGAGCCAGGATCCGGCCTTCGGGTATCTGTCGATGTACCAGGCGATGGTGCCGAACTGCTCGCTGGTCGGCCGGCGCTGGCTCAAGCCGCTGCTCGCCCGGATCGTGCCGGCCAAGCGACCGATGGACAACATGGTCTGGCCGATGGACGCTCCGCAGGAAGAGGAGATCCCGCTGGCGAAGATCATGCCCTACTCGTTCTACTCGCGGTTTCTCTTTCCGCGCAGATCGCGGGAGCTGTTCGCCACATATGTTCTGCTGGAGGGTGCCCCGCCGAGGGTGGTGAAGGAGCTCAAGCGGACCTACTACCGGCTGCTTCAGGTTGCAACCTTGCACGCCGGCGGCAAGCGGCTGATCCTGAAGAACCCGGTCAATACCGCCCGCGTCGCCCTGCTGCTCGAGCTGTTTCCCGACGCCAAATTCATCCACGTTTACCGTTGCCCCTACGACGTATTCGCCTCGACGGTGAACCTCTACAGTGAGCTGCTGATGATGACCACGTTGCAGGCGCTGCGGATCGAGGATGCCGGCGACACCATCCTGGCGGTGTATGAAGCGATGATGCGGCGCTTCTTCCGGGAACGATCGTTGATCCCGCAAGACAACCTGGTCGATGTTCGCTTCGAGGACCTGGAGCGCGACCCGCTCGGCGAATTGGCGCGCATCTATGACACGCTCGCTTTGCCGGGCTTCGGCGCGGCCGAGCCGGCATTTCGCAGCTATGTCCGTTCCCAGCAGACCTACAGCAAGAATCGCCTGATCCTGTCGCCCGAGGATCGTGCCCGTGTCGAGCAGCATTGGGCGTTCGCGTTCGCTGAATTGGGATACCCGAGGCTGGGCGAGCCCGAGGGCGACGGACAAGCGGTACCGACAAGGCGAGAGCCGCGGGTCAAGAGCCTGTCGGCCTGAGAATCACCTTGCCGATATTGCCGCGCGACTGGATGAAGCGGTGCGCGTCGGCCGCCTGTTCGAGCGCAAACTCCCGGGCGATGACCGGTCGCAGCCGGCCGGCTTCGATCTCGTGGATCAGCACTTCCATGGCGGCCGTGACCTGCCTGACCTCGGTCCACAGCCGCCCGACATTGAGGCCGAGGACGCCGCGGTTCTGTTGGATCAGCGCCAGCGGCCTGAAGGCCGGCATTTCGAGGAACGAGCGTGCCAGCCGGAGCAGGCTCCGGCGCTCGCCCACGACGATGTCCGAGGCGCCGTAGACGATCAGCCGCCCGAGCGGCGCCAGCAGCCGGTAGCTTTGACGGAAGCTGCTGCCGCCAAGCGGGTCGAGCACCACGTCGACCCCGCGGTCGCCGGTGAGACGCCGCACTTCGGACGCCACATCGACGGCGCGGTAGTCGATGACGTGATCGGCGCCGCAGCGCCTGACCGCGTCGTGCTTGGCCGCCGACGCGGTCGCGATAATCACGGCACCACGGAGCCGGGCGAGTTGCATCGCCGCGATGCCGGTGCCGCCGCCGGCGCCATGAATGAGCACCGTCTCGCCCGGCGCCAAGTTCGCCAGCCGCCACAACGCAATGAAAGCGGTGAGATAGTTCACCGGGACGGCGGCCGCCTCCGCATCGCTGAGCCGCGGCGGCGCCGGAAAGGCATGTGCGGAGGGAACGACGATCTTGTCGGCGTAGCCGCCGAAGCGGGTGAACGCCATGACGCGATCGCCCTCACGATAACCGGAGACGTGGTGCCCGACCGCGTCGATTTCTCCCGCAACCTCGTAGCCGGGAACGAAGGGCGGCGCCGGGGCATCCGGATAGACACCGAGGCGCGCGAAAATATCGACGAAGTTTATTCCGGCGGCGCGGACCGCGATGCGGACCTCTGCCTCGCCAGGGGTCGGATCGGCCGCGTCGCGCGGCTTGAGAACCTCCGGCGGCCCATGGCGCGTGATGACAACCTGGCGCATGGCGTGGGCACTCGGGACCGGCCGGGATGGGCGAGATGCGGATAACTATTTCAGGACGACATTCGACGGCACGATTGAGCCTCGACGTGATCTTAGTCGCGGCCTCGCCAAGCTCAAGTTTTTCCTGGATCTGCGGAGGTAAGCTCCGCCTTCACGCTATCTCGCACCGGGAAGGGGTCGATTGTCATTTCCGCCGCTGCGCCTATAAACTCGGCGATGGGAGGAGGCACGCCCGTGGCGACGGACGGCCGAAAAGATCATGTTCGAAGGACACGATCCCGCCCTTGTCGCGCTCTCGGTGGTGGTCGCGATTCTGGGAGGTTACACCGGCTTTGGCCTCGCGGCGCGTATCCGCGGGACGCCCGGCGTCAGCCGCCGCCTGCTGCTGGCCGGCGCCGCCTCCTTCCTCGCCATCGGCATCTGGACCATGCATTTCGTCGGCATGCTGGCGGCGCCGATACCGGCAGATGCGGTCTATCTCGTGCTGCCCACCCTGGTCTCGTTCCTGATCTGCGCGCTGGTCGTCGGCATATCGCTGTCCTTCGTCAGCATCGGCGAACCATCGCAACGGCGCGTGATCTGGTCCGCGGTGCTGCTGGGGGCCGGCATCTTCAGCATGCATTATGTCGGCATTCACGGTCTGGCCGGCCATTTCGCCATCGCGCATGATGGCGCGATGGTCGTGCTGTCGGCGGTGGTCGCGATCGTCGCGGCCTATGGCGGCCTGCGCGCGTTCCTGGCCCGGCAGGACGGCATCCGGCTGATCGCGAGTTCGATCGCGTTCGGCATCGCGGTGTCGGGCATGCATTACACCGCCATGTACGGCATGCATTTTGTCCCGCTGGCGGATGGCTCGCATCAGCACGCCGCCGGAAGGCTCGCCGCGTCGCAGCAAAGCCTCTCGGTGGTCGTGGCCGTGCTCTGCTTCGTGATCGCGGCAGGCTTCCTGCTGTCGCTGGTGCCAGATCCGCGCCGGCAAACCCCGACGGCAGCGGGAGCGACGATCGACCCGATGGCGGAAGCATCTGGCGGCGCCGCCCAGCCGCCGTCGCCTGCGTCCGCTGCGTTGCCGCGACCGATGGCGGCGCCGCTCGGCGGCCTCGGCCAGCCGCCCCGCGCCGCGCCGGCGCCGCGGCTTCCGGTCGAGGGGGCCGATGGCACCCATTTCATCGATACGACGGAGGTGCGGAGCGTGCGGGCCGACGCGCATTATACCAGGGTGCATGACGGCACCCGCGAGCGGATGTGTCCGTGGTCGATCTCGGAAGCCGAAGCGCAGCTCGATCCCAGCCTGTTCGTCCGGGTGCACCGCAGCCATATCGTCGCCATTCCGCACATCACCTTCGTTCGCAAGGAAGGCGACGGCGCGGTGATCGAACTCGACGGCCCGTCACCGCATCGGGTTCCCGTCAGCCGCGCCAAGATCGCCGAAGTCAAAGCCCGGCTCGGTCTCGCCCGGCGCCAGGCCTGAAGAAGCCAGGTGGCTTTGGTGGTGAGAGCGCGGGTCCCGCTCGCTCCCCTCCCTCCATCCGGCGAAGCGCAGCGAAGCCGGATGGTGGGGAGGGAGCCTGCCCCGGACTTGATCCGGGGTCGGGGGTGGGGGGTGCCTCAACAGACACCGAACTCGCGGATCGGACCCCGTTCCAGCAGCAGCCCGGGCTTCTCCTCGATTTGCGTCAACCGGCACCGGACTCGCGGAGAGACCCCCACCCCCGACCCACCCCCGCCGCTTCGCGGGGGGAGGGGAGTGAGAGAGCGGGGGCGAGGGAACTCAGGGCAATTAGGTCGCAAAGGCTGACGCATCTCGTGCGCGGTGACCCGCATTTCGTGCGAAATTTCGCATGCCGTGACCTGTCCAGAGGTCCCCGCCTTGCTTACGAACCATTCCAGGAACAGCCTGCGCCCAACGTCTGAAAACCAAAAGACGGATGGAGGAGACGATGATTCCTGGCCCGTTCGGCTATCACCGGCCTGCGACCCTGGCGGATGCGGTCAAACTGCTCGCCACATTGGGCGACGAAGCGCGCCCGCTGGCCGGAGGCCACAGCCTGGTGCCAATGATGAAGCTGCGGCTGGCCAGCCCCGAACATCTGGTCGACCTGCACGGGATCGACGGGCTCAAGGGCATCCGCCGCGAGGGCAACCATATCGTGATCGGGGCCATGACCACCCAGCACGAGCTGTTGGCGTCGGACGAGATCAAGAAATCGCTGCCGATCCTGCACGAGACCGCGCTTTTGATCGCCGATCCGCAGGTCCGCTACCGCGGCACGATCGGCGGCAACGTCGCCAATGGCGATCCCGGCAATGACATGCCGGCGCTGATGCTGACGCTCGGCGCGAGCTACCGGCTCGAAGGGACCTCGGGCGGCCGCGAGGTTGCGGCTTCCGAATTCTATCAGGGCGCCTATTTTACCGCGCTCGAGCCCGGCGAAATCCTGACCTCGATTTCCATTCCGGCACCCGCGGCCGGTCACGGCTATGCCTATGAGAAGCTCAAACGCAAGGTCGGCGATTACGCCACCGCCGCGGCCGCGGTGGTGCTGACGATGGCGGGCGGCAAGGTCACGGCTTGCGCGATCGGCCTCACCAACCTGCACGAAACGCCGCTGCTCGCCACCGACGCGGCCAACGCCGTGATCGGAACCAGCCTCGATGTGGCGACGCTGAAAAAGGCCGCCGCCGCCGCGGAGGCGATCATGTCGCCGGCCGCGGATGCCCGCGGCCCGGTCGAATATCGCAAGCATGTCGGCGGCATCATGGTGACGCGGGCGCTGACCCGCGCCGCGGCCCGCGCAAGCTGAGGTTCGATCACGCGAGCAGACTGCAGCCCGATTTCAATTGAGCGCGAACTGATCCGAAAAACTGGTTGTCGCTTTTCGGGATCACGCTCTGAAGGAGAGACAAGATGGCAAAAACCCACGTAACCATGAAAGTGAACGGCGCCGAGGTCGAAGGCCTCGTCGAACCGCGCACGCTGCTGGTGCATTTCATCCGCGAGAATCTGCAACTGACCGGCACCCATATCGGCTGCGAGACCACCCATTGCGGCGCCTGCACCGTCGATCTCGACGGCATGTCGGTGAAAAGCTGCACCGTGTTCGCGGTGCAGGCAGAGGGTTCCGAGATCACCACCATCGAGGGTGTCGCCAATGCCGACGGTTCGCTGTCGGCGCTGCAGGAAGGTTTCCGGATGATGCACGGCCTGCAATGCGGCTTCTGCACCCCCGGCATGATCTTGCGCGCGCAACGCCTGCTGCAGGAGAACCCACGGCCGTCGGAGGAAGAAATCCGGATCGGCATATCCGGCAACATCTGCCGCTGCACCGGCTACCAGAACATCGTCAAGGCGATCCAGTACGCTGCCGACAAGATCAATGGCACAGAACTTCAGGAGGCTGCGGAATGAACGACATGACTCCCACGCGGGAACAACGCACCGCCGCCCTCGAAGGCATGGGCTGCAAGCGCAAGCGGGTCGAGGACGCGCGCTTCACCCAGGGCAAGGGCAACTATGTGGATGACCTGAAACTGCCGGGCATGCTGCACGGCGATTTCGTCAGATCGCCGCATGCGCATGCGCGGGTCAAATCGATCAACAGCGAAGAAGCGCTGAAGGTGCCCGGGGTGCTGGCGGTCATCACCGCCGAGACGCTGAAAACCGTCAACCTGGCCTGGATGCCGACGTTGGCCGGCGATGTGCAGATGGTTTTGGCTGACGGCAAGGTGCTGTTCCAGAACCAGGAAGTCGCTTTCGTGGTCGCTACCGACCGCTATGCCGCGGACGACGGCATCAACAAGGTGGTGGTGGAATACGAGCCGCTGCCGGTCGTGATCGACCCGTTCAAGGCGATGGACAAGGATGCCCCGGTGCTGCGCGAGGATCTCGCCGGCAAAACCACCGGCGCGCATGGGCCGCGCAAGCATCACAACCACATCTTCGAGTGGAATGTCGGCGACAGGGATCTGACCGACGCCGCGTTCAAGAAGGCCGATGTCACGATCAAGGAGATGATCTCCTATCATCGCACCCATCCGTCGCCGCTGGAGACCTGCCAGTGCGTGTGCTCGTTCGACAAGATCAGGGGCGAACTGACGATCTGGGGCACCTTCCAGGCGCCGCATGTGATCCGCACCGTGGTGGCGCTGATCGCCAAGATTCCGGAACAGAAGATCCATGTGATCTCGCCCGACGTCGGCGGTGGTTTCGGCAACAAGGTCGGCGCCTATCCCGGCTACATCTGTGCGGCGGTCGCCTCGATCGTCACCGGCAAACCCGTTAAATGGGTCGAGGACCGCATCGAGAACCTGACCGCCACGTCCTTTGCGCGCGACTACCACATGACGACCGAGATCGCGGCGACCAAGGAAGGCAAGGTCACCGGCTTGCGCGTCCATGTGCTCGCCGATCACGGCGCGTTCGACGCCTGCGCCGATCCCTCGAAATGGCCGGCCGGCTTCTTCAACATCGTCACCGGGTCTTATGACTTTCCGGTCGCGCATCTTTCGGTCGACGGCATCTACACCAACAAGGCGCCGGGCGGCGTCGCCTATCGCTGCTCGTTCCGGGTGACGGAGGCGGCCTACTGCATCGAGCGCGGCATGGACATTCTGGCCCAGAAGCTCGGCATCGATCCGGCGGAATTGCGGCTGAAGAACTTCATCCGGAAGGAGCAGTTCCCGTATCACTCGGCGCTGGGCTGGGAATACGATTCCGGCGACTACCACACCGCCATGAAGAAGATGATGGACACGGTCGACTATGCCGGCCTGCGCAAGGAGCAGGCGGCACAGCGCGCGGCTTTCAAACGCGGCGAGACCCGCGAGATCATGGGCCTCGGGGTGTCGTTCTTCACCGAGATCGTCGGTGCCGGTCCGTCGAAGAATTGCGACATTCTGGGCATTGCGATGTTCGATTCCTGCGAGATCAGGCTGCATCCCACCGGCGCCGGCATTGCCCGGGTCGGCACCAAGAGTACCGGCCAGGGTCACGAGACCACCTGGGCCCAGATCATCGCCACCGAGATCGGAATCCCTGCCGACAATATCATGGTCGAGGAAGGCAATACCGACACCGCGCCCTACGGGCTCGGCACCTACGGCTCGCGCTCGACGCCGGTGGCAGGCGCCGCGATCGCGATGGCCGCGCGCAAGATAAAGGCCAAGGCGCAGATGATTGCGGCCTACAAGCTCGAAGTACACGAAGACGATCTCGAATGGGACATCGACGGTTTCCGGGTCAAGGGGTTGCCGGAAAAGACCATGGCGATGAAAGATATTTGCTGGGCGGCCTATAATTCGGTGCCGCCGGGCATGGAGCCGGGGCTGGAGGCGGTGAGCTATTACGATCCGCCCAACATGACCTATCCGTTCGGCGCCTATATCTGCGTCATGAACATCGACGTCGACACCGGGGTCTACAAGATCAGGCGCTTCTATGCGCTGGACGATTGCGGCACCCGCATCAACCCGATGATCATCGAGGGCCAGGTCCATGGCGGATTGACCGAAGCCTTTGCCATCGCGATGGGCCAGGAGATCCGTTACGACGAGACCGGCAACGTGGTGACCGGTTCGTTCATGGATTTCTTCATGCCGACCGCGGTGGAAACGCCGCACTGGGAGACCGACTTCACGGTGACGCCGTCGCCACATCACCCGATCGGCGCCAAGGGTGTCGGCGAGAGCCCCAATGTCGGCGGCGTGCCGGCATTCTCCAACGCCGTCAACGACGCCTTCTCGTTCCTGGGCTCCACCCACATCCAGATGCCGCATGACTACTGGCGCAACTGGCGGGCGGCCAAAAATCTCGGAGTGTTCGCGGCGCAATGATCTTCTCCCCTCCCTCCACGCGCTTTTGCGCGTGGCGGGGAGGGGTCGGGGGTGGGGGGTCTATCGGCTTGCTCCTCTGGCGGGGAGTTTGCTGAGCCGCCCCCCCACCCCCGACCCCTCCCCGCCGCTTCGCGGGGGGAGGGGAGAAGAGGCGGCTATGCTTCGAACGAACCGGAGACCCCCCTGGAAATGAATAATCGCGAGGAGATCGCGCAGGCCCTGGCGGCTTCCGGCTATATCGCCGACGGCGAATTGGCGACCGCGATCTCGCTGATGCAACTGCTGAGGCGTCCCTTGTTGCTGGAAGGCGAAGCGGGCGTCGGCAAGACCGAAGTGGCGAAGGCGCTGGCGTCGGTGCACAAGACCGAATTGATCCGGCTGCAATGCTATGAGGGGCTCGATCAGTCGGCCGCCCTTTATGAATGGAATTACCAGCGCCAGCTGCTCTCGATCCAGGCCCATCGCGGCGAGGATGCCGATGCGATCGAGGATCAGATCTTTTCGGAAAAATATTTGCTGGAGCGGCCGCTATTGGCGGCGATCCGCCGCGACAAGCCGCCGGTGCTGCTGATCGACGAGATCGACCGCGCCGATGACGAATTCGAGGCGTTCCTGCTCGAACTGTTGTCGGATTTTCAGGTCTCGATTCCGGAACTCGGGACGATCTCGGCCATCACCATCCCGCATGTGGTGCTGACCTCGAACGGCACCCGCGAATTGTCCGACGCGCTGCGCCGGCGCTGTCTCTACCACTATGTCGACTATCCCGACGTCGATCGCGAGGCGCGCATCATCCTGGCGCGGATCGACGGAGCGACCCCGTCGCTGTCGCTGCAGATCGCGCGCATGGTCGAGGGCATCCGCAAAGAAGAGCTGCGCAAGGTGCCGGGCGTCGCCGAGACGCTGGACTGGGCGGCGGCGCTGGTCGGGATCGGCGTGAGCGACCTGCAGCAGACGCCGGAGACGGTGTACGAAACCCTGATGTGTCTATTGAAGACCCACGAGGACAAGTCGCGGCTGACGCGCGAGGTCACGATGCGAATATTGGGGAAGGTCGCATGAGCGGTTGCGGCGCCGGTCCCGGATATCAGGAATTCGACGAGGTTTCCCGCCTCGTCACGACAAAACTCGCCGCATTCCTCAAGACGCTGCGCGACAGCGGCTTTGCCGTCGGCCTGCAGGAAGGCCAGGACGCCGCCTCCCTGATGGTGGCGGGCTATGCCGGGAAGTCCGGGCACCTGCGTTCCGCGTTCAAGCATCTGTTCTCGGCGCGCAAATCCGACTGGGACCGGTTCGATGGGCTGTTCGATGCGTTCTGGCTCGGCAAGCGGGCGCGATCGCGATCCCTGACGACGGGCTCGACCAAGGCGGCCAACAGCCCGTCGCTGAAAAGCCTGCAGGACCGGAAGTCCGAACCGGCCGGGCGCGACGCCGCCACCGACCAGATTCCATCTGACGGCACCGACGCGCCCGGGGATCGCGGCGGTGAAGGCCGCATGGAAGGCGCCTCGCGCGCGGACAACCTTTCGGAGATTGATTTCCGCAAGATGGCGGACCCCGAACAGATCGGGGAGGCGCACAGGATCGCAGCGCAACTGGCAAGGACCATGCGGACGCGGCTGACGCGCCGCGACCTGGCGCGGCGGCGCGGCTACCGGCTCGACCTGCGCCGGACGATCCACAGCAATCTCAGCCATGGCGGCGTGCCGATCTCACTCGTCAAACGGCAGCGCAAGGCAAAACCGCTGCGGCTGGTGATTATGCTCGATGCCTCCGGCTCGATGAGCATGTATACCGGGGTGTTTTTGCGATTTATCCACGGCGTGCTGGATGAGTTTCGTGAAGCGGAAGCATTTCTCTTTCACACCCGGCTCGCCTACGTCTCCGACGCCATGAAGGAAAAGAATCCCGCGCGCGCGCTCGACCGGCTGTCGATCATGGCGCAGGGAGCGGGCGGCGGCACCAGGATCGGCGAAAGCCTGCAGACTTTTAATCGCTGGCATGCCGCGCGCGTATTGCGCTCACGAAGCTGCGTGATGATCGTGTCGGACGGCTATGAGACCGGCGACGCCGCGCTGCTCGGCCGCGAAATGGCGGCGCTGGCAAGACGCTGCCGCCGTATTGTCTGGCTCAATCCGATGATGGCGTGGGAGGGTTACGCGCCAGAGGCTGCCGGCATCAAGGCCGCCTTGCCCCATGTCGATCTCTATGCGCCCGCCAACACGCTGCAGAGCCTGGCCGCGCTCGAACCCTATCTGGCCGATCTCTGATGGAAACGCCGATGACAAAACATGTCGAAGTGATGGATCTGGTGGCCCGGCTCAAGGCCGCCGAGCAGGCTTTTGTCCTCGCCACCGTCGTGCGTACGGTGTCGGTGACCGCGGCCAAAGCCGGTGCCAAGGCGATCATCCGCCCCGACGGCACCATCGCCGCAGGCTGGATCGGCGGCGGCTGCGCCCGCGGTGCGGTGCTCAAGGCCGCGCGCGACGCGCTCGCCGACGGCGAGCCGCGAATGGTCTCGGTGCTGCCGGAAAACCTGCTTGCCGAACTCGGCGTCAAGCCCGGCGAGAATCGCGACGGCGTGCGGTTCGCAGAGAACATGTGCCCGAGCAAGGGCACCATGGATATTTTCGTCGAACCAGTGCTGCCACATCCCTCGCTGGTCATTCTGGGCGTAAGCCCGGTGGCGCTGTCGCTCGCGGCGCAGGCACGGACGCTCGGCTATCACGTAACTTTGGCGGCACCGGCCGCGGACCTCACGGAGAGGCCCGACGCCGATCTCCTGATCGACGGCTATGGGCTCCGCGAACTCAACCAGGCGCGGCGTTTTATTGTCGTATCGACGCAAGGCAAGGGCGACGAAGCCGCGCTGCGCGCTGCGGTTGCGACCGAGGCCTCCTATCACGCCTTCGTCGGCAGCCGGCGCAAGATGGCGGCGCTGCGCGAAAAGCTGGTCGCGCAAGGCATCGGCGCCGCCGCTATCGATCGCGTCAAGGCACCGGCCGGCCTCGACTTAGGCGCCATCACGCCGGAGGAAATCGCGATGTCGATTCTGGCCGAGATCACGGTGGAGCGCAGGCGAGGGCAGCGGCGGACGGGGAAGGGTCAGGCACTGTAACCGCCGCCGTTGCGAGTTCCGCACCGGGCTTCGCCCGACCCGCTCGGATGAAAGGCTTGGATGCGGAGGCGCCGAAGCAGGGCGACCACAAGGGTCGCCCCTACAAGAATGTCGATGTGACGTAGGGGCGTCCCTTATGGGCGCCCTGTTTGAACCAGCTTTCTTTTTAAGAGCGAAGCAGTCCGTACAACTGCGGTGTCCGACATTAACGCCCAGAGAGGAGTTCCGCTCTAGAGCCGTAGCATGGGTACGAGCAAGCCAATCGCGATGGGAAAACCATGCCGCGGGACGACCCGATCTGGTGGCGGCCGGCGCTTTCTTCGAGATGCGCGGGGGGCGACGGCGGTGGAGTTTGGCCTCGTCGCGACGCCCTTTCTGGCGCTGCTGGTCGCCATCATCCAGACCATGATTGTATTTTTCGCCCAGCGGCTGCTGGACGAAGTCGTCAGCCAGGCGAGCCGGACGATCCAGACTGGACAGGCTCAAGCCTCAAGCCTGACGCAGTCGCAGTTTACGAGCTGGGTTTGCGAAAAGACGGTGATCCTGTTCACCTGCGGAAATTTCATGGTCAACGTGCAGAGCTCCGGCACGTTTGCGTCGGCAAGCAGCACGACGCCGACGCTCACCTTCGATTCTCATGGCAATGTGACCAACCCCTGGAATTACCAGTTGGGAAATCCGGGCGATATCGTGGTCGTGCAGGTGATGTACCAGTGGCCGGTCATGCTCGGCCCGCTCGGCTTCAATCTCTCGAATCTGGCGAATGGCAACCGGCTGCTCGTTTCGTCCAGCGTATTCAAGAGGGAGCCGTACTGACGATGCGCAGCCGCGGTCTTTGCCTTGCTGTTTCGCATTTGCGCGGCTTCGCGCGCAATGCCGAAGGCGTTGCTGGTCTGGAATTCGCGATGATAGTGCCATTCATGCTTGCTTTGTACCTGGGAAGCATCGAAGTAGGCAACGCGATGGCCGTGCAATTCAAGATAGCGCTGGCGACGCGGGCCGTTGCAGATCTGGCCTCGCAGTACACCAGCATAAACAACAGCACGATGAGCGGCATCCTCGCCGCGGCATCTACCGTCGTCGCACCCTACTCTGCTTCGGGCATGGTGGTGACCATAACGGAGATAACGACGAATTCCGCGGGTCAGGGCACCATTACCTGGAGCGACTCGCTCAACGGTACCGCGCACAGTGTCGGTCAGTCGGTGACGCTGCCGACCGCGCTGCAAATCGCCAGCACGTCGATGATCTGGAGCGAGGTAACCTACCCCTACAAGCCGACATTCGGATATGTGCTCACCAGCACGATCAACATCTCCCAGAGCGGTTATTTCTATCCGCGGCTGTCGAGTTCAGTGACGCGCGTCAATTCCTGATTTTCCACGCAGAACTAGGTTGATAGCATGATGTTTCGCGATCTTGTCCGCCGCCTGCTCCGCCACCGCGCAGGGAATGTTGCCGTGGTATTCGCGCTGTCGATGGTCCCGGTGGTCTTCCTGTGCGGCATGGCGCTGGACTATTCCGCGGCGACACAGAAGCAGCAACGGCTGAACGCGGCTGCGGATGCCGCCGCGCTCGCGGCGGTCTCGCCAGCCCTCATGACCCAGACCATCGCCCAGGCGCGGACGGTTGCAACGAACTTCTTCACGGGTCAGGCTTCGGCGATCACGGGCGCGACCTTCAACGCCCCCGTCGTCACCGTCACCCAGAGCGGCTTGACGCGCACTGCGACGGTGACATTTTCGGCAAGTTCGGCAAATTCCTTCGCCAATGTTCTGGGGAAAACGTCGTGGCCGCTATCCGGCACCGCAACGGCGAGTTCAGCCGCTTCGCCGAACATCGATTTCTACATGATGCTGGACAATTCGCCCTCGATGGAGATCGCGGCGACAACCGCGGGGATCAGTACGATGATCGCGAATACGCCGCAGGAGGACTCTGGAAACGGCTGCGCCTTTGCCTGCCACCAGTCTAGCCCGAACAGCACCGACAACACCGGCCTGCCGGCCGGCTGGGACAACGCCAGGCTGGCACAGTCGCTCGGCGTGACGACGCGGATCCAGATCATGGCGACGGCCACGCAGAGCCTGACCAGCACCGCTTCCAGCCTCGCATCGCAAACCGGCGCCGCGTTCCGGATGGGGGTCTACACCTTCAACGGCAGCAATTCCGGCAGCGCGCTCACCACCGTACAGTCCCGGACCTCGAACCTGACGTTGGCCGGAACGGCTGCAGCCGGAGTCGGCGCCCTGGAAGTCTGCGCGGAAAACTACATAAACTGCGCCAACCAGCCCGACGGCGACACTGATACGGATTTCGCGTCCGCGCTGAGCAGCATGAACAGCATCATGTCCACCCCGGGCACCGGCGCCTCCGGCAATTTGCCGCAGGCGATCCTGTTCATCGTCACCGATGGCCTCGAGGACAAGAAAGCCAGTACCTGCCCCTACCCGCTGAACGTCTGGCCTAACTTCAGCCGCTGCATCGCGCCGTTCGACATAACAGCGTGCCAGACGATCAAGAATCGCGGGATCCAGATTGCAATTCTCTACACCGAATATTATCCGCTCACTTCGAATTTCTTTTATCAGCAGTATATCGCGCCATTCCAGAGCAGCATCGGCACCAACCTGCAGAGTTGCGCTTCTCCCGGTCTCTATTACACGGAGGTCACCGCCGCGGGCAACATCACGAACTCGATGACCACGCTGTTCAATTCGGTGGTGCAAAACTCCGGGCCGCACCTGACGAACTGACCAGCGCGAATTCCACGAGCGGATCGCTTGTAGGATGGGTAGAGTGAACCAGATCGGACGCATGTCCGAACTCGTCACGAAACCCATCGCGGGCGGCGTCATTGGTGGGTTTCGCGAAGAGCTCAAACCCACCCTACGACTGCCGTCATTCCGGGCCTGCGCCTCCAGCGGCGGGATTGGTGGGTTTCGAGAAGATCTCGACCCACCCTACGACATCGGCTTATTATGACGCATCAATGAAACGCTCGACTAGTAGCACCGCATGACGTTGACGGTTCGCTCCATGCCGTCACGTCCCGGAACTTTCACCGTCTCGGTCGGGCAGCTCGGCACATAGGGGTGATCAGAAGGTATGACAGCAGGCGGAAGTCGATGCGCCCAATCCCAGGGAACGTCATACGTATAGGTGTAATGGATGTCGCCTGATGGCGGTTGCGGTGCACCGACCAAGGGTTCGCCATTCGACGGCGCGTCGCCGAAGTCCCCTTCTCCCGGCCAGAAGGCCCCGATATCGTTTCGGTTGTGATGCCGGAACGGCCGGGCGGCGAACGGGCGGGAGACCCTACGCGTCGACACTTGAGGTGCGGCTCCCGACCCGGCGAATGTCTCGTCCGCGGCAAGCATGAGCGCGGCTGCGCCGAGTGAGGCGATCAACGCTCCGTACATTCTATAGGTCATGGCACGCACCAGTTCGTAAGCACCCCACAACGCACGCTAGGCCGGCCAGTTCGCGCCCGCAAAGACATAATTAATGAATAGTTAAGTGGTAGGGTTAATAAGCCGATCCAACCGCTGGGATTTCGGAGCGATCCTGGCTTTATGCAATAACGGGGCATGCTGTTCGGACGGGCGTCAGGGCGGAAGCAAACGCCTACCAAGCTGCTTCACCATGGTCCCAGGCGCCGGCGGGTCGCGCCGGCGCCTCCTCGCCTGTACGCGCAAAACCGGTCAGCCCGGTCCGGCGCCTTGGGTCGCGGTATATACGGCGTAGAGCGACTGGCTCGATGCCATGAACAGGCGGTTGCGCTTGGGGCCGCCAAAGCAGATGTTGCCGCACACTTCGGGCAGGCGGATCCGGCCGATCAGCTTGCCTTCGGGCGTCCACACCGTCACGCCGTTGTAGCCGACGTGGCGGCCGGCATTGCTCGAGGCCCAGACATTGCCGTTGACATCGATGCGCACGCCGTCCGGCCCGCAGTTCACGCCGTCAATGATGAAGTCGTTGAACAACTTCTGGTTGCTGAGCTTGTTGTCGGCTCCGACATCGAACACGAACATGTTGCCCTTGCCGCCCGGCCCGGTATCGCCCGGCCCTTTGCCGGTCGAGATCACGTAGAGCTTCTTGTAGTCCGGCGAGAACGCCAGCCCATTGGGATCCGGCACCTGCTCCTCGGTCACCACCAGATCGAGGCGGCCAGAGGGATCGATCCGATAGCAGTTGGTCGGCAGTTCGCGCTTGCGCGGCACGAAGTCGGCCGGCTCGCCGATCCGCGCGTTGAGCTTGCCGCCCCCGTCCGGCTCGCCCTCGTAGAGCTGACCGCCATAGGGCGGGTCGGTGAACCAGTAGCTGCCATCCGGGTGGGCGACGACATCGTTGGGCGAGTTGAGCTTCTTGCCGTTGAAGTTATCGGCGAGCACGGTCGCCGTGCCGTCGTGCTCGTAGCGTGTGACCCTGCGGGTGAGATGCTCGCAGGACAGCTGTCGGCCCTGGAAGTCGAACGAGTTGCCGTTGGAGTAGTTGGACGGATAACGGAACACGGAGACGTGGCCATCGTCCTCCGACCAACGCATCTGCCGGTTATTGGGGATGTCACTCCAGACGAGGTAACGGCCCTGCGCGCTCCAGGCCGGGCCTTCGGCCCACAACAATCCCGTGTAGAGACGCTTGATCGACGTGTTGGGCTGGGCAAGGTCGTTGAATGACGGATCGACCGCGATGATGTCGGGGTCCCAGAAATAGGTGGTCGGGGCGCCGCCGGGGCCGAAATCGCGCGGCGGGGTGGTGATCGTCGTGGGCGGCGCCACCGGGCTTGCCTGCTGGGCCAGCGCGCCGCTGGCCCCGGCCACGGTGGCACCGGCTGCTATCGCCAGGCCGTGGACGAGCGTTCGTCGTGAAATCATTGCTTCCGAATCGCGCTGCGACTCCGGATCGCGCCGTACCTCGCGTGTCATCTAATCCTCCCAATGTGTGCGCCGGCCGGTTGATCCGGCCAAGCGGTCGTCAGGCTAACCCGATCCGGGTCTGGTAGCGAGTGAAGCTTTCATTTCAACTCGCGGCCGAAGCGCGCAATCGGCGGGCTCACCCCTCCGTCAGCGCGGGGCTAGCGGCGGTCCCGAAACCTCGGCGAGCGGCACCAGATGGCGCGGAACGGTGACGCGCTCGCCCGGTACCAGCGGCCGGCTGTCCGGTCCCTTGTTGATCTGCGTGAGCGACCACAACGGCACGTGGTACAGCGCCGCGATCGTCTGCAGCGTATCGCCCGGGCGGGCAAACACCGGCATTCCGCTGTCCCATAGCTCGATCGCGACATCGGGGGGAACGACGTAGCGAAGCGCCAGCGGTTCACCCTCCGCTTGCGAAGGCGTGGTGGCGAGCTGCACGACCTTGGCGATCAATTGTTCATGGACCAGGTCCATCTTGTCGATATTGATGTGCGACACCTCCTCATGCTGGGAGAGGTCATAGCTTGCATAGTGGCCCTGGTAGCCCGGGCTTGGCTTGACGTCGCCGCCGCCCAGCACGCTCTTCGACAGGAAGATGTTGATAAAGCGCTCGACATTAAGCGGCACTTCGTGCGTCACGTGAGCGGGATCGATCGTGACAACCAGACTAGCCGGGATATTTTCAGCCTGGAGCATTTCCGCGAATATCACCGCGCAATACCCGCCCATGGAGTGCCCGATCAGGATGATCGGCGCGGGATCTTTGCGATACTCGCGGATGGCCATGTCCGCGATCAGGCGGCAGATCGTGAACTCGTAGACGTCAGCCGTGACACCGGCATGTTCGAGCCGTTCCGTCAGGCGGTCCATGCCGCGCGAAAAGATCGGGCCAAGGGCGCCGCGGAACAGGTAGACGCGCCCGCGCGGCACGTTGGGCGGCGGCTTGGTGGCTGGCGGAAATACGACCGGCGCGGCCGCTTGCACGAAAATGGCTGGTGGGTTGCCCTGACCGCCTCTTTCAGCCGCAGCCGGATTTCCCTCCAACCCTGCCGCGGTCGCGCTCGGCCCCGCGATCGGACCAGCCACGGCAGCAGCGCAACCTCCATGGAAGACGGCGGTGAATAGCACCGCCCCGATCAGGAAGCCCGCAGCTTGCGTTGGATTGATCATGCGCCTTTCCGGCTTATCGCTTCGGTGAACGGCACGCAAACAATCTCGGACGCCAGCGGATCGAATCAGGTAGAGCGGGCTTTCCCGCGCATCATCATGTGTTGGAGGAATGGGCGGAATTTGAGGCGCGCCCAGGCCCGGACACGGAATGGTCAGGAGAACTATTCGTTGGCGGTCGTCGCGGCGTTCGCCGTGCCCAAACGCGGCCTCGCAGCCCTGACGCCCGGATTTTTCCGTGCAGCTGACGGGCTGTGCGGGCGGCTCAAGACGACGGCGTCGATGGCACTGATGACCCGCTCCTGCATCATCTCGTTCTTGTCGATGGTGAGGTGTCCAATGCCGCTGTTGCCTACATCGACATTTTCCAGCGCGCCGTGGAATTGACTGGTCGTGGCGACTGCCGTGCCGACGCCATTGGCAACGTAAAAATTGATATAGCGTCCGACATGTCCGGACAAGCTGGTGTGGAACACCGAATCGAGGCCGATCGCCAACTTGACCGGCGCGCCAAGCTGGTCCAGGCGCGCTACCATGTCGGGCAGGGCGGTCGCGCCAGAGGAATGCCCGACCAGAACGATGGTCTGCACCCGTCCGCTTCTGTATTCCGCCGCGGCCTCGTCCGCAAGCGACGCCCACGACAGATAGTTGGCGATGGTGACGGTGATGCCCTGCGCACGCAGCTTGGCCGCGATTTCGTCCAAACCCAACGAAAAGATATTGAGCACGCCGCGCAGCAGGTAGACATGGGCGCCCGGTGGAGGAGCCGCCGCGTTCGCCGTATCGGCGATGATCGGAAGTACCAGCAGCAGCAGCGCCATCGCCGTCGCTCGCAATGGACGAAAGCGCGCGCGGCAGGAGCTGAAGAGCCGGTCGAGATATCCGGTAGTGCGGCGATAGGGCTTCATGAACTCCTCAAGACGTGGCGCGTCGACTCGGCCGAATCGTAGGCCGCGCAGGCTCGCATCTGCAACAGCGGGGCCGGAGGCCGTCAAATTTGCTCACCAGCCGTGACCAGGCAGCAACACCATCCGCAGCTTGAACGGGAACTTGGTAAAGGCGATGCGCGCCCGATGACAGGCGCCGCGATGCCTCTCGAAGCAATCAGCCACTGAATGCACCGGTCGGGGTGAGGCAGCGCTCGGTCGAGCAAGCCTGATCTCAATCAAACAAGCTCGATACCGATTCTTCGGCAGCGGTGCGGCCGACGGCTTCGGCGATCAAAGAGGCGATCGACAGCGTGCGGATGTTGGGCGAGTTGTGGACCGCCTCCGTCGGCAGGATCGAGTCGGTGATGACAAGTTCCTTCAGCCTGGAGCCGGAGATGCGGGCCGCGGCGCCGCCGGAAAGCACGCCGTGGCTGATATAGGCATAGACTTCCTTGGCGCCGTTGGCGAGCAGCGCGTCGGCGGCGTTCACCAGCGTGCCGCCGGAATCGACGATATCGTCGATCAGGATGCAGGTATATCCGCTGGCATCGCCGATCACATTCATGACTTCGGATTCGCCGGCGCGTTCACGGCGCTTGTCGACGATCGCCAGGGGCGTGTTGATGCGCTTGGCGAGCCCGCGTGCGCGCGCCACGCCGCCGACATCGGGCGATACCACCATGACCTTGCTGAGGTCGAAGCGCTCCCTTATGTCGCGCACCATCACCGGCGAGGCGTAGAGATTGTCGGTCGGTATGTCGAAGAAGCCCTGGATCTGGCCGGCATGCAGGTCGAGCGTCATGACGCGATCGGCGCCGGCATGGGTGATCAGGTTAGCCACCAGCTTGGCCGAAATCGGCGTGCGCGAGCCGGATTTGCGATCCTGCCTTGCATAGCCGAAATAGGGAATCACCGCAGTGATGCGGCGCGCCGAGGCCCGGCGCAGCGCATCGGTGATGATCAAAAGCTCCATCAGATGGTCGTTGACCGGGAACGAAGTCGACTGGATGATGAAGACGTCGGAGCCGCGGACGTTTTCCTGGATTTCGACGAAGATTTCCATGTCGGCGAAACGCCGTACCACCGCCTTGGTAAGGGGTAGTCCTAATCCGCGGGCGATTTCCTGCGCCAGCACGGGATTGGAATTGCCGGCGACGAGCTTGATCGAGCCGTTCTTGGCCGACATCAACATCTCTCCTCGCGCCTTGCTGGATACAATGTTCAGCATATCAGAATACCCACTTGGCTGAGCGCTTCGACGGGCGAGGTGATATCAAGGAGGAGGCTCGGCTGGCAACCCGTAGAATCCGGTTTTCCTGCGCAAAATAAGCGCTCAACGACTATTTGGACGCACAAAGGCTTTTTTGCGTTAACGCTCGCTGTAGCTCAGCGCGCTGACGCGCCAACCTCCCGCAGAGGGTGAACCCTGTTCCGTGCTCGCCACCGCGGGCCCGCGTCGGTCCGGCGCGGAGGCGGGTGGCGCATCCATCGGCACGGTTCCGTTGATCATGGCGCTGAGGCCGCTCAAGCCGGCCTGCGCAACTTTTCGCAAGACCAGATCGTCCGCCGCACCCCAGGGGTCGCTGCCGGCTTTGCCGGCCGGTTCCTCGCCGCTGAGGCGCAGAGCGCGCTGCTGGTCGCGATCATAGACGTCCCAGACCCAGGCGATGATGGTGCGGCCATGACTGACCTCGGCGGCAAGATAGCTGCGCACCCGATACGAGGCCGAGCCTTCGCGCGACACGATCGTCAGGTTGCGCAACCTGGCCTCGCTGTCGAGCACGCCCACCATGCGATCGAAGATGTGCGGCGGTGGGCCATCGATCGATTCGAAGGCGACGGTGGGGGCGCCCGCTGCGAACGAGCCGCTTGCGGAGCCGCCGCCGGCGCAGCCGCCAAGCCCACAGGCCAGCGCCAAGAGCATCGCGGCCATGGCGGCGCGCGGCGCGATCCGGCTGGCCCTCGATAGAGTGGTGACGGTGTCGCTCATCCTGCGACGAGCGATATCTTTAAAATGCGTCAAGGTCTAGATGGCGGATTAAGTGTTGATTAACTTTCGCCGCAGGGATGACAATGGAGCTGGGCTCGCACAGCGCCAGAAATTGCGCGCGGGGTCGCGGATATTGGAATTGGTGCTGGGGTTCATAGTCGCCTGTCTTTGCGCAGGTCCGGCGATCGGCGAAGAGAGCGCGGCAGACGCAATAAAAGCCTTCGGGCGAACATTCTTACAAACGGGCAATGGCTGCCACAGGCCCGCCGCCCGGCGGCCCCTGATGCTCCGCACCGCCGGAGACGTAGACCGCCCCGGTCCCCGCGAGGCCGCTGATCAGTCCGCCGACAGCGGCCCGGGCGTGTCGCGTGGCGCCGATGTCGGAGTCCTCGAGCATGGTGTGACGGCTTCCGCGTACGCTGCCATCCGGCGAGGCTTCCGCCTTGGCGAAAATATTGACCATGCGGCCCGACGGAATCGGATCAGGGCGATCCCTGGCCCAGAGACCGACGCTCTCCAGCGCGGCAATGACGGCGGCGGCGTCGATGGCGTCGCGCATCACGGCATGGCCGATGACAAAGGGACTCGCTGATGATGTCGAGTTTCCCAGCACGATCACGACATTATGCATCAGTTCGATGCCGGCCGACGTGGAGGCCACGGAAGAAAACAAATTCCAGCTCTTGAGAACCTGGGCGTCCTCGATGACGCCGTCGATCTCGCCCAGCGCGCTGGCCACCCCGAGCGCCGACGCGCCACGTGAGTAAGCCATCGATCCATAAGCGCTGGTCGTTACGGTCTTTTGCCCTCGGGCGTGGGCAGCCTCGATACGGTCGCTGGTCAGCAACGGACATTTGATCTGTACGAAATGCACATCCTGCGGGTCATCGATGCCGGCGTCCGCCATGGCGACGCGGACAGCCCTGGCCGTCTCCTCGATCTGGACACGGCGGCCGAGCTCCTCGGACATGAAGTCGCGGGTGTGTGCGATGCCGATGCTTAGACGCTTGCCGGCGATGCCACCGTCGGAATCATCTTGGGATATCGCGCTGCGCGCGAACACCGTGATATGCGGACTGAGCACGCCTTCCGTGCCGCCCGACATGACAAACGCGATCTTCTGTTCGACACGGTGCTGGGGCAGGTCGACATAAGGTGCGAGCGCACCACTCAGCGCCGAGACGGCATATTCCCGGGTAAAATCGTTGACGCCGCCATTACCCTCGGTCTTTCCCAGGATCGCCAGAATCGATGCCGGCGCGATTTTGCCGGCGTCGATGAGATCCATCAGACCCGATACGTCACCGGGACCCTTGGTCGGGATGCGAACGACGTCGACGAATGTTGTGCGCATGGTCATTCCGTATTTCCCATTTGAGTTTGTTCGTCGCGATCTCGACCTCGGTTTCTACCGGCAGGCCGCGCGCTGCGCGGGCCCGGTGGGCTCCAATCCGCCCGAAGCTAATCCCGTTCCAGCGCAATCGCATGGACGTGCCGGCCATAGTCCGGCTCGCCCCGATGCACCGAGCGGCGGTAGCTGTAGAAGCGTTCGTCGGAGTAAGTGTCGGCGCCGATGTCGTCGATCATCAAGACGCCTGAATTTTCGAGCCGCATCCGTATAAAGCCGGCGAGATCGAACATCGCGTGGTCCGCGCGGGCGGCGGGAACGAAGAACAGGGCGTTGTCGGCGTCAGCCTCGATGAAGCGCTCGACGAATTCGTTGCCTACCTCGTAGCTGTGCTGGCGGATCAGGGGGCCGATCGCGGCGACGATGCCGCTGCGCTCGGCACCGAGTCCTTCCATCGCATTGACGGTTGCTTCCACAATGCCGGTCAGCGCGCCCTTCCAGCCGGCATGAACAGCGCCGATGACGCGTGCCCGGGGATCGGTCAGCAGGATAGGTCCGCAGTCGGCCGCGGTGGCACCGATGGCGAGACCTTCCGTGCGTGTGACGATGGCGTCGGCGAGCGGACGCGAGCCGCCTTGCCAGGGTCCTGTGGCGACCGCGACATCGGGGGAGTGGGTCTGATGCACGCTGAGGAAATGTTGCGGCGTGACGCCCACTTGTTGCGCCATCCGGCGGCGATTTTCCGCGACGTGAGCGGGATCGTCGTTGGAGCCGAGGCCGCCATTGAGGCTTTCATAGATGCCGCCGGACACCCCGCCCGCGCGCGTGAAGAAAGCGTGACGCAGGCCAGGGATGGCCGAGAGCAGTTCCGATCCAAGTGTCATGGCGGTACGGCCTTGGCGTCCTGCTCCTCGTCGTTGAACCCCACCAGCGAGGTCAGGTTCGCGACCGAGATGGCCAGCACCTTGAACATCGATCCCATGCCGCCGCGGCCGCCACCAGTCAGCCGTTGCAGCGCGGCCGAAATGTCCTCGGCAGCCTCAGGCGCGGCCTTGGCCGAAAGCCTCGCGGCGCGGGCTTCGATCCCGAGCCGTTTCAGAAATTCGCCCTGTGACACCGGACCATGGGCGCGCGCGCCGATATCTTCGGCGGCGCGCGTCAGCGCCTGAAAATCGACATGGGCGGTGACGTCGGCTTGGCCGGGATTCTTCAGCGGGTCGGCGAAACTGTGGCCGGCAACAGCCTGAAAGGTATCGCCGGCATCGCTGCGCAGGTGACCATAGTCGATGATCAGCGCCGCGCCGTCCTGGTCGCGGACCCTCCTTGCGATCTTCATGATCTCGGTATCCGGACGCCACTCGAACACGGCGCCATCAGGGGCGGCGCGCACCAGCGGCGGCAGCAGGACTTCGAAGCGTGGCACTGGCTCGGCAGCGGCACCGAACACCAGATTGCCGTCGCCGTCGAGCTCGACCGTGCGCTCGTGCCATCCGGTCTCGCGCTTCACCATCTGGTGGATCGGCAGCACGTCGAAATACTCGTTGGCGAGAACGACCGCCGGCCCCTTGGGCACCTCGTCGATGCTTCGGTGCCAGGTGATGTGACGGACCGCCGACAGCGCCGACTTCTGCTTCTCGCGCAGCACCGGATTGATCTCGACGAGATGGATGCTCAGGGACTGGTAGAGCGGCGGCAGCACCCGCAGGGCGCGCAGCGCATCGACCATCATGGTGCCGCGGCCGGGTCCGAGTTCAATCAAATGCAGTTGCGAGGGCGAACCCATGGCCTTCCATACCGAGGCCGCCCACAATCCGAGCAATTCGCCGAACATCTGGCTGATTTCCGGCGCGGTGGTGAAATCGCCCTCGCGCCCCAGCGGATCGCGCGCAACATAATAGCCATGCTCGGGATGCGTCAGGCACATCTCCATGTAACGCCAGACCGGCATCGGTCCGACCGTCTTGATCGACCTGATGATCTCGGACTGCAGCGGCGACAGCTCGGTCACGGCGTGCCCTTAATCGGGTTCGGCACCGGCGTTTTGCGGCGCCATGCCAGCGCCATGATGATGGCCCCTGCCACGACCATCGGCACCGACAGCAGCATGCCCATGGTCAGACCGCCCCATAAAAATCCGAGCTGCGGGTCGGGCTCCCGGAAACATTCGCCGGCGATCCGCGCCAGCCCGTAAAGCGCGATAAAGCTGCCGAGGATCAGGCCCGGCCGTTTCAGGGCGCCGAGCCGGATCATCACGGCCAGGATCGTAAACAGCGCGATGCCCTCGAGGCCCGCCTCGTAAAGCTGGCTCGGATGGCGCGGCTCTGGCCCGCCATTGGGAAAGACCATCGCCCAGGGCAGGCTGGGATCGGCCGGCCGGCCCCATAATTCGCTGTTGATGAAATTAGCGATGCGCCCGAGAAGCAGGCCGATCGGCGCGACCGCGGTGGTGATGTCGCCGAGCGACAGCACCGGCAGGCCGTGCGTACGGCAAAACAGCATCACCGCCGCCACGCAACCCAAAAAGCCGCCATGAAAGGACATGCCGCCCTTCCACAATTCGAAAATCTCGAGGGGATGCTGGATGAAGAACGGCAGATTGTAGAACAGCACGTAGCCGGTGCGGCCGCCGAGAATGATGCCGACCGTGACCCAAAGGATAAAATCGTCCATCTGCATTGGCGTGATCGGGGCCGGCCCGCCCCAAAGCTTCTCGTTCCGGAGCAGCGCGCGCGCGTAGATCCACCCCAGCACGATGCCGCTGATATAGGCCAGCGCGTACCAGCGGATCACGATCGGCCCGATGGCGACCGCAACGGGATTGAACACCGGGAAGGCGATGGTGAGGAAAGGCATCAAAGACCTGTTGGATCTCGCATTATTGCACGCGCTAAGGCATTAAGCTCGAAGCCGCGAAGAATTTGTCAATTTCTTCTCTTGAGGAATTCAAGGTTATGATGGATGTCGGAAAATGCGAGCAATCTCATTTTGCCGCCTTGCCGGCCGCTATCCGAGATTGCGGCGATAGAGCGCCAGCAGCCGTTCCCAATGCCGCTCGGCGGCATCGCGGTGGTAGACCGGCCGTTTCGGGAAGGCAAAACCGTGATGGGTGCCGGGATAGATCTCGACCTCGGCATTGGCGTGATCGTCTTGCATCGCCTGTCTGACTTTCTCGACGGTTTCCATCGGCGCGTAGACGTCCGTTTCCGCGCAGCCGAAATAGAGCTCGGCTTTGGTCTTTTGCCCGGCGAGATGCGGGCTGTCGGGCTGGTCGGTGACGAGCTGCACGCCGTAGATCGAGGCGGCGGCCTTGACGCGCCCGGGAAAATGCGTCGCCGCGTTGATGGCGTATCGTCCGCTCATGCAGTAGCCGACGGTGCCGACAATGTCGCTGCGCGCCGCGGCCTGGCCGTCGGCATAGGCCAGCAGGGCGGTGGTGTCTTGCATGACCATGGCAATGTTGATCGAGGTCATCAGCTGGAACATGCGCTTGCGTTCGGGTGATTCCGGGTCGGCCGGCAAGGGCCCGAGTTCCATGACGCCGGAACGATAATAGAGGTTCGGCAGCATCACATAATAGCCGGACGTGCCAAGCCGGCGCGCCATGTCGCGCAGTTCCTCGCGGATCGCAGGCGCGTCCATGTAAAAGATGACGACGGGGTGCGGGCCATCGCGCTCGGGATGGGTGATAAAGGTGGTGACATGGCCGTCCTCGGTGGGAATCTCAATCTG
>NZ_JBEKXH010000031.1:0-28999 GCF_049512235.1 Bradyrhizobium sp. | reverse complement strand
GCTTACGAGGTATTCGCTCACGCTTGGCATAACGCCCCCCGCCCTGCGAACCGTCGCACGCCTGACGCTGCCGCGTCCACCGCATCTCATCCCGCGTTTCATGACGATCGCGATACGCCCCTCTTGGTGGGATCAGACGAAACAGCTTCTAGACTGATTCGAACAAAAAGGAAACATAAATATTTTTTCATATGGGTATTGACAACCTCGAAACATCAGACCAAGGCGCGCCTGTCTCGTCGGCGTAGGCCTCATTGGCCAGTTCGAAGGACGAGAACAAGGACGAGAAAAAAGTTGACACGTCGGGCAAATCACTGGCACATGGTCACCATCGCAGCCATCAGATGCCCGCGCCGGGAAACCGGTCGCGGGTTTTTCTTTGCCGTCAACAAGCCTGCTCCGGACCAGCCAACCAGCCGGCGCCAAACCTTTAAGGCTGAACTCATATGCCAGCCGCGCCGTCTCCAATAGTGATCCTCGCGGTCGGGATTGAACACCCGTTCGACGTGACGGTTTAGCGCTCGCATAACGCCTATCCGCGCGAAATCCGTTGGGCCGTTGTGCTCTGCGACTAACAGAAGCGCCTGCATTGCGGCCTGATATTCCGGGGCATCGTGTTCAGTTTTGGGAAACTTCGTGATGTATTGCGCGGCGTCGCGGAGCATAACGAGCTGGCGACCATCCGGCAGAATGATCGGATCGAAGAAGGTTCGATTCCGTGACACAAGCTCACCCTATCACGCGAAACATGTCTGAGATTAACCGGTAGCGACCGATTGTTGCGTCGCAACAAAAGTTCGAGATGTGCCAACAACGGAAGTGGCCAACCTTATTCGATCACCTCGTCGGCTCAGGCGAGCACGGGCGGCGGCACGGTAAGGCCGAGGGCCCTAGCGGTCTTGAGATTGATGACCAGTTCGAACTTGGTGGGGTGCACAATGCGGCTGAAGGCGCAAGCGGCGCCCGTCGTCATTCCGGGACAGGGAATTTCCGGTGTCAAAATTCCCGCACGGGTTCGCTTGCGTGCAGATTGGATCGCCGTCATCCTCGCGTTGTCGGCAAGACTGCCGGCAATGGCAATGGATGACCGGCACCACAGAAGCTCGCCGGAATAGGCCGGTAATGCCGGCCCTTACAAAAAAGGGAGGAAGCCTATGAGAGAGCAATTACGGCAGTCCCGGCTTGGCGTAATCGGCGCAATGAGCGTCGCTTGCGTCCTGGCTACCGCGCCGGCGTCGAATGCGGCCGGGCTGACGGCCCCTGTCGCCACGACGACCGGCACCTATCAGGGCCTGATGAACTTCCAGGAACTTCCGGGAGATCCGATAAGCGGAGTGAACGTTTTCTTCGGTATCCGCTACGGCCAGCCGCCGGTAGGCACAATGCGCTGGAAGCCGCCCCAGGCGCCCAATCCTGGCCAGGGATCGATCGTCGCGGCAACCATCGGCCACACCTGCACGCAGGGACGGGCAACCGATTCCGAGGATTGCTTGTTCCTCAATATCTATACTCCCTCCACCGCCACCGCGAAGTCCAAGCTTCCGGTTTTCATATGGATTCACGGCGGCGCGCTCGTCAACGGCGCCGGGTCTGACTACGACCCGTCGGTGATGGTGGCCGAGAACGACATCATCGTCGTCACGATCAACTACCGCCTCGGGAGCCTCGGCTTCCTCGCAGCCAGCGTGCTGGCGGCGACCGCGCCCAATGCCTTTCAGAACGTCGGCGACGCCGGCAACTACGGTTTCATGGACCAACAATTCGCGATGGCCTGGGTCCAGGACAACATTGCGGCTTTCGGCGGTGATCGGGACGCGGTGACGATCGGGGGCGAATCAGCCGGCGGTCTCAGCGTCTCGTCGCATCTTGCCTCCACGAACACCTTCAGGGGGCTCACCGGCCGGGATCTGTTCGGCGGTGCGATCATCGAGAGCGGCGCGTACATGTATCATGACGTGCCATCGCTCGCCGTTTACCAGACCCTTAGCAACACTTTCGCTCAGCAAGACGCCAACGCATTCTGCGGCGGCACCTTGACCCTGGCCTGCCTCCAGGGACTGACTGCAGCGCAAGTCTTCGCGAATGAAAGGGACTTTGGCGGCTTTGGCATCGCGCCCAATTTCGGCACGAAAATCCTGCCGCGTGACCTGCATACGGCCTTCTCGACCGGCCAGTTCAACCAGGTCCCGGTGCTCCAGGGTACCAACGCCAATGAGGGCCGGCTTTTCGAGCCGAGCTTCTTTCCCAGTGCGGTCACCGCTCCCGGAGGCACCCCTGCGACAATCTTCGCCGCCGGCGGTCCGGCGAGCTTCGACCTTCAGGTCCAGAACATTCTGTGTGCGACCCCGCCGTTCACCGGCACGCCGGCGACCTGCTCCTACTTGCAGGAGATCCAGTTCTTTCTGGCCACCCTCGTGACGGCCGAACCGTCCACACAGGGGCCGACCGCGCCCTTCACCGAGGCAGTCGTCGCCGCCTCGGCGACGGCGGCAAGCGAATACCCGATCGCCAATTTCCACAACTTCGTTCCGCCGACAAGCACGTCGACTCTCAACAACAACTTTGGCGGCGGCAACGTCGATGAGGCGCTCTCGCAAATCTTCACCGATTTCGTGTTCGCCTGTAACGGCTTTGATTCAAACAGCGACCTGTCCAGGCGAACCTGGGTCTTTGCTTACGAGTTCAACGATCCAAATGCCCCGACCCTGGGCACGCCCGGCGTCCCAGGTCCGGGGTCGAATGGCTCAGGCTTCACGACGGCTTCTCAGCACGCAGCCGAACTCCAGTACATCTTCAACTTCGGCGCGGCGTTCACCTCCGCGCAGTCGACGCTGGCGACCGATATGAAGACCTACTGGGCCAATTTCGTGAAGACCGGCGATCCTAACAGGAACAGCAAGGATGATCTTGCCACCTTGGTCAGCCTAAGGGCGCCGCGCACCCAGCTGCCGCACTGGCCGCACTTCAATGCGGGGGGCGATCATGACCATGACGGCGATGATCGCGATCAGAAGATCCAGTCGCTCACACCGCCAGCGCTGCTCACACCGCAAGGGCCGCATCCGTTCGACAGCTTCAGGACCGACCATTTCTGCGCTACTTGGCAGCCGCTGCTCACCTTCAATAACGGCAACGAGCCGCAGCAACCCTGATCTAAACTCCAATCGGCGATCGACCACGCAAAGCAATCGATTGCAAGAACCTCGGACGCCCTGCCTCACGGCAGGGCTTTTTTTTTGGGGCGCCAAGCATGGGGCGGCGACTATGACGGCGCGGTTCGGTTGGGGTGATAGCCGAACGATGAGGTGAGAAAGGCCAGACTTCTGAACCACTGCAGTGAGGCTGCAGCCCTTACGCTTGCAACTCGACGCATGCCCGGAGGTCCGCTTTGGGTCAATCGCGTCGTTTTGGCTATCAGCCGGTGAATTCCGTCCGCTTTGGGTCAATCGCGTCGTTTTGGCTATCAGCCGGTGAATTCCGGTCCTCCGCTGATTTCGGACGAAGCCGCGAACAGCACGGCCGACGCCTGCCGCTCCCGCCAGTCATCCCGGCGCCGATGTTCTTTCAGCAATGACCGCGCCGTCATGCTGATAACCGGCATCAATCGCTCAAGGCGCGTGCAGATGACCGCCGCATCGCACGAACCCGGCTGTTCAATCAGTTGCAGTCAAAGCAAAAGGGAATGGCGACGTCCGTTCGCATCGCTAGCCGTGACGATTGCCGCAGACCGGACACGTCACCTCAAGCAGGTATCCGTACCAGATCCCGTGACAACGGCTGCACCAATGGCCGGTTGCCTGACGCTCCGGCAGGCCGAGCTTCCTGGACAAATCGCTCAGCCCAAGTTCCTTGAAGGGCCGGTTGCCTCGCGCCGGCGAAACGCGGGATTGCGGGAACCGAACGACGTGAGCCCCGGCATCTCCGTCGTCTGGATCGGGCTCGTCCGGCATCGCGATATCTCAGTGCGGTTGGTCCAGAGCGTAGCGCTTGATCTTGTTGGCGAGACCGACACGCGAAAGGCCAAGTTCGTTCGCCGCCCGGCTTTGGTTCCACCGATGCCGCGTCAAGGCCTCGTTGAGGACCTGTTTCTCGAGACTTTCAACCTTGTCTTTCAAGGTTTTACCCTGCGCGATGTATCCGGTTCGACCCGCACGCTGAGGGGGTGGCGCAGCCAGGATCGCCGGCGACATATGCTTCGTCGTCAGATATTCGCCGTCCTCGGCCAGCGCCACCATCCGGCGAATTTCGTTCTCGAGTTCACGCACATTGCCAGGGAAGTCGAAGCCGACAAATTTTTCCAGCGCGCCCGCGGAAATGCCGAGAATTTTGCGACCGATCGCGCTTGAGTGCTTTGCCGCGAAGAATTCAGCGAGCGCGGGCACGTCGTCAGGCCGGTCGCGCAGCGGCGGCACCTCCAGCTCGAACCCCTTGAGACGAAAATACAGATCCTGGCGAAATTTCCCCGCAGCCACCAGCGCGCGCAGCGGACGGTTCGACGCGGCAATGATACGGACATTACTGGTTTCGGTCTTGTCCGAGCCGAGCGGCTTGACTTCGCCTTCCTGGAGAAAGCGCAGCAGGCTGACCTGGAACGAGGCCGAGACGTCTGAAATTTCATCGAGAAACACGGTCCCGCCGTCACCCGCGCGAAACAGGCCGAGACGGTCGGAGATGGCGCCGGTGAAGGCGCCGCGTTTGTGCCCGAATAGTTCCGATTGCAACAATTCGTCGGACATTCCCCCGCAGTTCTGCACCATCAACGGGCTGGCATGACGGGTCGAATTGTAATGTATGGCGCGGGCGAGCAACTCCTTGCCGGTGCCGGTTTCACCCTGAATCAGGATCGGCAGTTCGGTTCGGGCCGCCTTGCGCGCGAGATCGCACAATTCGGTCAGCTTTTCGCTGACGTAGACAAGCTTCTCAAACCGCCGGCTCTCGGCATGCAATGGCATGCCGTGCCGCGCATGAATGTGCATGGAATCGGCGGGAAATTTGAATTCACGCGACAACATCCGATGGCGTCGCGCCAGTTCGCGGGATTCCAGTCCGCGCTCGACCACCAGTCCGATCTGTTTGGCGTCAAGCGGCTTGCGAACGAATTGATAGATCGCCGCCGGCGAAATCGCCTGTTTGGTCAGAACCGTTGTGGCGTCGAGCGCCAGGACCCGGATGACGTCAGGATGGGAAATGCGCAAGTTTGCGAGAAATTCCAGCCCGTCGCCTCCGGCGCCGTGCTCGGCCAGGACGATATCGACATGGGCATCGGACAAGGCATCGGCCGCATCTTCAGGGCAGCGCGCGGTCAGCACCCGGTAGTCATACTCGTCGGCCAATACGCCGGCCGCGGCGGTCCACTGTGGGCCGCCTTGCGCGACAATGAGGACCGTTCCGAGCGTTTCCATGCATTGTTCTTTGTCAACTTGGAAACTTGCTTAGCACATCTCGGGCGGCGTTCAATCGCTTTGTACGGCACCGGCTGTTCTTCAGCGGGACTGGTCCGCGATCGTCAGGCCAATGGCCCACGTTCCGCCGGATGGCAGCCCGAACCCGTCATTTCGCACCACGAGCATTGGCCTCTCACTCCCTCTCCCGCTCTTCGCGGGGGAGGGTGGGGTGGGGGCGCGGCATCGGCAGTGTGGGTTACGTATGTGGCCGCGATACCCGATCGATGGATTTTCGCCCGGAGCTTCCCCCACCCCGACCCTCCCCCGCGAAGAGCGGGAGAGGGAGCGCAGCATCGCAAGCTTCCATATGATTAACATCTAGCGGCGGAATTGGCGGGTTTCGCGAAGAGCTCAACCCACCCTACGGCATCGACTTATTATTCGCATCAAACAAACGCTCGACTACGCTCCCCAGCGCAAGGCCGCGGTATGAACGGGTGCGTCCCAGAGGCGCTTCATCTCCTCGTCAACGATCGTCAGCGTCACGGAGCAGCCTGCCATATCGAGCGACGTGACATAATTGCCGACCAGCGACCGCACAACCACACTACCCTGCGGTCCGAGCAGCCTGCGGACGGCATCGTACATCAGATAGAGCTCCGAAAGCGGCGTTGCTCCGAAGCCATTGATCAGGAGAATGGCTTCGCCACGCACGCGTGCGCCGAGATCGGCGGCGATCGCGCTCACCATCTCTGCCGCTATCGCGGCAGCCGGCTTGAATTTGACACGGCGACGCCCCGGCTCGCCGTGGATGCCAACACCGACCTCCATCTCGTCCTCGGCAATATCGAATGTCGGCTTGCCGGCCGCCGGAACGGTGCAGCTCGTGAGCGCGATCCCGATCGAACGCGTCGCCGCGTTGACGCGGTCGCCCAGTGCTTTCAGCGTCGCAAGGTCGCGTCCTTCTTCGGCGGCAGCGCCTACGATTTTCTCCACGATCAAGGTGCCGGCAACGCCGCGCCGTCCCGTCGAAAATGTCGAGACCTCCACCGCGACGTCGTCATTGGTAATCACGGTCGCGATCGATCTTCCCGACATCTCGCGCGCCATGTCAAAGTTCATGACGTCGCCCTCGTAGTTCTTCACGATGAACAATACGCCACTGCCGGTATCGACGGCCTCGGCGGCGGCGAGAATGAGATCGGGCGTCGGCGAGGTAAAGACCTGACCGGGACATGCGGCATCAAGCATGCCATAGCCGACAAATCCGCCGTGCAGCGGCTCATGTCCGGAACCCCCACCGGACAACAAAGCCACCTTTCCGGGCTTGAGATGCCGGCGCTGCACGAACGGTGCGTGTTCTCCAATCCGCACAATGTCGGCGTGCGCCGCGCAAAACCCGGCAAGACTTTCGTTCACGACGTCTTCGACGGCGTTGATCAGCTTCTTCATCCCGGCCTCCCTGTTTGTGGTTGCTTCGGCGTCAGTTGTCCTCGATCAGCCTTGCAACATTCTCGGCAAACTCGCTGAGCAGCAAGTCCAGCCTGTGGTTCTTCTGTTCGGTTCCAAGATCCGGCAACATCAGCGTGAGACGTCTGCCGCGCTCCCGCTCCTTGAGCAGCAGCAGCCGCCGCGGGTGCGCCCGGTGATAGGCTTCGAGAAAGCGGTCCCTTTCCGGCACCGAGAAATGGCAGATCTGGATGATAGGGTGAACGTGCTGGGCCGGGATCGGCGTCTGATAGGCCGGGTTGGCGATCTGGGTGATGAAACTGCGGTTCTTGCCGAGCGCTTCGGCCAGACGCTGGCGCATGCCGGACGGCCGTCGGTCGAGCACATCGCGGAGGATCGCCTTGTAGGCGGCGATGAGGTGCTGGGAACCTGCCGGGGTCACTTGCATGCTCATGCGGCAGATCCGGAATAACCGGCAATCGCGGCCCTGACAGGTCCCAGCGCTCCCGGCGCGACCGAGAAAATACGCAAACCCTGATCAAGCAACGCCGCAACGTGCAAGGGATCGCCGGCAAGGTCGCCGCACAGGCTGGTTTCGCGCGAGGTGCGGTCCGCATGCTCCACGACATGACCGATCAGGCCGAACACCGCACGCGACGGACGAGCAAGTTCTAGCAGTTGCGGTTCATCCCGGCTTGCGGCCGCGACGTACTGGATCAGATCGTTGCTGCCGATGGAAAAGAAATCGGCATTGAAGTCCTCGATGGTGAGCGCCGCCGCCGGTACCTCGACCATCATGCCGATCGGCGGCAACTGCGCCTTTATTCCCTCGCGCTGCAGCTCGTCGAGCGCTTCCGTGAAGAGCGCGCGGCAGCGGTCGAGTTCCCAGGGCACCGTGACCATCGGAATCATCACTTTGAGGTTACCTGCCACGGCCGCGCGGGCCAGCGCCCGCAACTGCGCACGAAATACATCCGGATGCCGCAACGACAGGCGTACGCCGCGCACGCCGAGAAACGGATTGAGCTCTCCGGGCTGCGTCAGGCCGGCGACCGGCTTGTCGCCGCCGGCGTCGAGCGTGCGGATGGTCACGGGCCTGCCCGCGGCCCATTCGACCATGCGCCGGTAGATCTGGTATTGCTCTTCCTCGGTCGGGAGATGTTCGCGGCCCTGGAACAGAAACTCGGTCCGCATCAGGCCGATCCCGTCGACATCAGCTGGGTCGAGGCCCTCGAGCTCCGCAAGGCCCGTGACGTTGATCATGACCCGAACCCGTTCGCCGCTGGCTGTCAAAGCGGGTCCGCTGAACGATGCAACGGCTTGCCGAGCTTCCGACTGCTGGGCACGGCGCCGGCAACCGTCAGCCCGCATATCCGGGTCGGGATCGAGAATGAGAAGCCCGGCGTCGCCGTCGAGCAGCGCGTCCGCGCCATCCCCGAGATGATCGACGTCCACTCCCACAATCATCGGGACGCCGCGCGACCTCGCAAGAATGGCAACATGGCTGGAGGGAGTTCCCCGGCGCAAGACCAGGCCGCCGTCACGCCAATCGGTGGCGAGAAACATGGACGGGGGCATATCGTCGGCCGCGACGATGGCACCGGCCGGCACAGCCCGGTCGGCTTCACCCGCCAGATGTCTCAATACGCGATCGCGCAGATCGCGCAAATCGGATGCGCGGGCCCGGAAATAAGGATCGTCGGCCTGATCATAGGATGCGATTTCCGGATCGATGGCGGCGCTCCACGCCCGATTGGCCGCCCCGCCACCGGCAATCAGTGCGAAGGCCGGCGCGGCAAGATTGTCGTCTTCAAGCAATGCGATCTGGAAAGACAGAATAGCCTGCGCGTCAGCATCCTCGACTGCGCCCACGAGCCGGGTGAGGTCGGCTTGGGACGACGCGAGTGCATCGGCGAGGGCCTCGTGCTCCTCGCCAGCGGATCGATATTGCCTGGCGTCGTGCCTTGCGGGCGCGAGATGCACGAGTGGCCCGAGCGCTACACCGGGGGCCGCGGACCTCCCTTCGAAGCGCTGGGCAGCTCGCTGCGCTCTATGGTCCATCCTGAAAATCTCCGTCGACAAGCGTCACCAGCGCTTCCAGCGCGGCCTTCGCGTCGCTGCCCTCGGCGCGAAAATAGATGGTCGAATCCTTCGGCGCCTTGGTCGCCATCACCTTGACGATGCTTTTGGCGTCAATCCAGGGACCATCCGGCGAAAGTCCAAGATCGATGCGAGATGCGAAGCCTTTCGCAAGCTTGGTCAACTTGACCGATGGGCGCGCGTGCAACCCGACCTCATGCCGCATCAGCACCGATGCCCTAAGCTTGTTCATCGTCCTCGCCTCGCATCAGACCGGCGTCAGTTCTTCGGCCGTACGACGCACCGCCTCAAGCGTCGCTCCCGAAGCTGCTTCGGTCGCCGCCATGACCGCGCCCTCAACGACGGGGGCGTTGCAGACGACGACGCGGCCGCGGCGCGATTCGGGCAACATCTCGATCGCCATTTCGCTGTTGGTTTCCGCGCCTCCGAGGTCGACCAGAATAGCGACGCCACGCTCCGACCATGCCCGCTCGATCGCCGCCATGATCGCTTCGACGCTGGTCCCCAGCCCGCCGCCCGGATCTCCGCCGCACCAGCCGAGCGGAACTTCACGGCCGACCATCTGCTCCACCATCAGGGCCGTGCCCCGAGCCACGTCCGCCGAGTGGGACACGATGACAATTCCAACATTTTCGCTCATGCCAGACCTTCCATGAATTCTGCAACTGCGTCGACGATCAACGCGGAGGATCGTGCGCCGGGATCCATGTGACCGATGCTGCGTTCGCCCAGGAACGAGGCGCGGCCACGGATCGCCCGCATTGGAATGGTATCCTCCGCCGCGGCCTTGGCCCTCGCCTTCAGACGCGCTGCCATGTCGGGTCCCCCTTCACGCAAGACGGCAAGCACCGGCAAAAGCACGTCGAGCATGGTCTTTTGGCCGGCATCAGACTTTCCGCGCGCCTTGACCGCTTCGATCGCGGCCGCAAAGGCATCGGCGACCTGTTCACGGGTCACCTCATCCTCCAGCGACTTGCCGAGTGACATGAACAGGGTGCCGTAGAGTGGACCAGACGCGCCGCCAACCTTCATGACCAGGGTCGTCCCCACGCCTTTCAGGGATTCGCCGAGATTCTTGGCGGAGAGTTCGTCAACCGTGGCCAGCACGGCCTCAAAGCCGCGCCGCATGTTGCTGCCGTGATCGCCGTCACCGATGGCGCGATCCAGATCGGTAAGCTCGTCGGCGCTGGCAATGACCCGCTGCGCCACAGTTTCAAACAGAGCTTTACGGGATTGACGATCGATCATCATGCTTGCCCCCGGACCGCGCTGGCATCGAGCCGCTGACCTGCCTGATCGAAATACAGAGGTTCGGCGAACTCAAGCGACACCTGATCTCCTGCCTTGAGCTGCTGGACCGGGTCCGCAAGCATCACGAGCGAATGGTTGGCGAGCTTGAGGTGAACGTGGTTCTGCTCGCCCAGATGCTCGACCCAATGAACCCGCGCCAGCGGGCCCGGACGATCCGCCGAAGAGATCCTGATATGCTCGGTCCGCAAGCCCACGGTTCGGGCCCGCGGCGGCACCATGTCGCCACCCATCAATTCGACGGGAACGAGGTTGATAGAAGGGGTGCCAAGCCGGCTTGCGACATAGGTGCTGTTGGGTTTCTCGTAAATTTCCCTTGGCGTTCCCTGTTGGACGAGGGCGCCGTCGCTCATCACGCCGATCCGATCTGCCATGGTCATGGCCTCGATCTGGTCATGCGTCACGTAGAGGATCGTTGTTCCAAACTCGCGCTGGATGCGTTTGAGCTCAAGTCGCAATTCGGCGCGCAGCTTGGCGTCCAGCGAGGAGAGCGGCTCGTCCATCAGATAGACCGCTGGCTCGCGAACCAGTGCGCGGCCGATCGCGACCCGCTGCATCTCGCCGCCGGAAAGCGCAGTAGCCCTGTTATCGAGCTTCTGCTCGATATGCAGCAGTTCCGAGACCTGCTGGACCCGGCGGCGAACGGCCTTCTCATCCACGCGCCGCGCCGGAGAGCGCAGCGGAAAGGCCAGATTGTCATAGACGGTCAGATGGGGATACAGCGAATATTGCTGAAACACGAACGCGACATCGCGTTCGGCCGGCACCTTTTCCGTTACGCTGCGCCCCTGGATCAATACCTCGCCTCGATCGGGTCGCTCCAGGCCGGCGATCAAGCGCAGCGTCGTGGTCTTTCCCGCGCCGGTCGGGCCAAGCAGCACGACAAACTCGCCGTCCGCGATGGCGAGCGAAAGGCCACGGACCGCCTCGACGCTGCCGTAGCTCTTGCTGACTTCTACCAGCGCGACCTCAGCCATGGCCACCTCGGGCATCAAGGGCCGAGGGCAACGCCTGCCCGCTGATCGCGTCGAACAAAGAGAGCCTTTCCGGCTGCAATGCGAGCCCGACGGATTCGCCGACCTGGACCGGTTGGCCCGACGGCAGCCGTGCCTTGAGCTGGCCGCTGCCGGTCACCACGGTGACGATTTGCGTCGTACCGAGATATTCAGCACCAATCACGCGCGCCCGCAGCCGCGATGCATCGGAGAACGATACATTCTCGGGCCGCACACCGAGCGCGAACGTGCCCTCGGCACGATCCTCGAAGACCTCCGGCATTTCGACGGGAACGCCGTCGATCCTGATGCTGCGATCGCCGCGCTGCAGTGCGGCCTGGACATTGAGAAAGCTCATCGGCGGCGCGCCAATGAAATCCGCAACGAACATGCTGCGGGGACGGTCGTAGATCTCCTGGGGCGTACCGATTTGCTCGACGCGGCCCTGATTCATGATGGCGATGCGATCCGCCATCGCCATGGCCTCGAGCTGGTCGTGGGTGATGTAGACCGTCGTCGCGTCGATGCGGTCGTGCAACTCGCGCAGCTCGCCGCACATCAACTTGCGAAATTCGGAATCGAGCGCGCCCAGGGGCTCGTCCATCAGGAAGGCCTTCGGCCGGCGCACGATGGCGCGGCCCAACGCGACACGTTGCCGATCGCCGCCGGAGAGCCCGCCGACCCGACGTTCCAGCAGATGATCTATTCTCAGCAGCTTTGCCGTCTCCTCGACACTTCGCCTGATTTCGGCGCGGGGGTAATTCTGACATCGCAGCGGAAAGCCGATATTCTGCCGTACGTTCATATGCGGGTAGAGCGCAAACAGCTGAAACACGAAGGCGATGTCGCGCGCCGAAGCCGGCAGCGCGGTGACGTCTTCGCCGCCGAGCAGGATGCGACCGGCGGTCGGCAGCTCGAGGCCCGCGGCCATCCGCAAGGTTGTGGTCTTGCCGCAGCCCGAAGGTCCCAGAATGACGAAGAACGAGCCGTGATCGACCGTGAAGCTCACGCCTTTGACGGCGGTGAATGTTCCGAAGGTCTTGGCAACGCTTTCGAGCTTGATCTCTGCCATGGCGGCTAGTCCGGGAAGTGACTGACGATCACAAACCCCAGCGTCCCCACAAGGATCGTGACGAAGGAATAGCTGTACAGATCGATGAACAGCGGCTGCATCAGCATCACAACGCCAAGGCCGATCAGCGCCATCGCCATGGCTTCGCAAGGGCCGCGACGCAACCAGCGCGGCCATCTCGGCGCGTTCGGCACGATCCGCTGCGTCATTTGCGTACCGCCCCAAAGGTGATGCCGCGCAGCAAATGGCGGCGAAGCAGGATGGTGAAGCACAGGATCGGAATGAAGAACAGCGTAGTGGCGGCCGCGACCGCCGGCCAGTCCTGGCCACCCTCGCCGATGATGAAGGGGATGAAGGGCGGCATGGTCTGCGCGTCGCCGCTGGTCAACAGCACCGCGAAGGCATACTCGTTCCAGGCGAAAATCAGACAGAAGATTGCGGTCGCGGCAATCCCCGTGGTGGCCTGCGGAAGCACGACCTTGAAGAAGGCCTGCAGCCGCGTGTAGCCATCGACCATCGCGGCCTCCTCGTATTCCCTGGGGATCTCGTCCATGAATCCCTTCAACAGCCACACCGCCAGCGAGACATTCACGGCGGTGTAGAGCAGGATCATCCCGAGCTTGGTGTCGGTGAGCTCGAGCTGCCGGAACATCAGATAGATCGGGATCGCAACGGCGATCGGCGGCATCATCCGGGTCGACAGGATGAAGAACAGGAGATCGTCAGCCAAAGGCACGCGGAAACGCGAGAACGCATAGGCCGCGACAGTGCCGAAGCAGACTGCAAGAAAGGTCGAGCCGAAACCGATCACGATCGAGTTCACAAAGCGCGGCACCACCTTCGAGGGCCCGGCGATCACCATGTTGCGGGAGCGCACCAGGCGCTCGTACCAGGTCTGCGGCGGCGGCAGGCTGGCAAGGAATTCAGGTGTCTGCCGCGAGCGCGTCGTAAACAGGTTGACGTAGCCTTCGACGGAGGGCTCGAACAGAATCTTGGGCGGATAGGCGATCGAGTCCGGCGGGGTCTTGAATCCGGTCAGGAAGATCCAAAGCAGCGGCAGAATGGCGACGATCGCATAGCTCGCGACAATGCATGAGGCGACCATCTTCGACAAGGACGACGGCGCGGCCACGGAATGCGCGGTCAGGGACGTGCTCATCGCTGCTTCACCCGGTTGAGGGCCTTGACGTAAATATTGGCGGCACCGAAAACGGTAACGAAGAGGATGATGGCCAGCGCCGATGAATAGCCGGTGCGCCATTTCTCGAAGGCTTCGCGTTTCAGGGTGATCGACGCCAGCTCGGTGGTCGAGCCCGGACCGCCCGAGGTGAGCAGGTTGACCATGTCGAACATCTTGAAATTCTCGATCGCCCGAAAAAGAATGGCGAGCATCAGGAATGGCATGACCATCGGCAGCGTGATCGACCAGAATTGCCGCCAGGGAGATGCGCGATCGACCTCGGCGGCCTCGTAGATATAGTCGGGGATCGAGCGCAAACCCGCAAGACAGATCAGCATGACATAGGGCGTCCACATCCAGGTATCGACCATGATGATGGACCATGGCGCCAGCCGCACGTCGCCGATCATCACAAACGAGCTGGGGTCGACCCCCGTCAGCAACGCGATCGCGCTGTTGAACAGTCCGATCTGCGGCTGCAGCAGAAACGTCCAGAAATTGCCGACCACCGCCGGCGAAAGCATCATCGGCAGCAGAATGATCGTGGTCCAGAAGCTGTGGCCGCGGAACCGGCGGTTGATCAGGAGCGCGAGGCCAAAGCCGAGCAGCATTTCGAGGGCGATCGACCACAGCACGAAATGCGCGGTGACCTGCATGGCGTGCCAAACGTCGGGGTCGGTCAGTATATCCCGGTAATTGTCGAGACCAATATACCTGAGCGGCGCATTCGGACGATTGGCCCGGTAGTTGGTAAAGGACAGCTGGATCGTCCATAACAGCGGGAAAATGTTGATCGCCAGCAGCAGCAGCACCGACGGCGTGATGAACAGCCAGGCGATGGCCCGGTCGGACATTCCGCCGAATCGCATGACCAGTCGGCGCGGCGTCCGGGCAACAGCCCGCTCGGCGAGAGTGCTCATCTCTGTCCTGTCGTTCAACGGGAAGCGCCAAAGGAAGCGGCCTCCCGACCCGAAGATCGGGAGACCCCTAAAGCTCGTCATCAAGCTAGATCTTGCCTTCTTCCTTGAACACCTTTTGCCAATCCTTGACCAGCAGATCGAGGGCTTCCTGCGCCGTGCCCTTGTCAGCCACGACATAGTCGTGGACGCGCTTCTGCATGTCGAGCAGAAGCGTCGCATAAGCGGGCTCGGCCCAGAAGTCCTTGACGATACCCATCGACGTCAGGAAGTCCGCAGCAAACGGCGCGCTCTTTGGAAAACTCGGGTCGTTGAGCACCGCCTTGAGGCAGGAATAGCCGCCAAGCGCCCACCATTTTTTCTGGACGTCTGGCTGCGCGAACCACTTGATGTAGGCGAGCGCGTCGTCACGGTGGTCCGAATAGGAAACGACCGAGATCCCCTGGCCGCCGAGCTGCGTAAAGTGATACTTCTCCTTCGGATTGACAAAGAAGCCGATCTTGTCGCCGCCGACATTTGGATCCTTGTAGAGGCCGGGGAAGAAGGCAAAGAAGTTCATCTGCATCGCGACCTGCCCGGACTTGAAGGCGTCGAGGCCTTCCGACATGTAGGCGTTGCTCATGCCCGGCGCGGTGCAGCACTTGTAAAGCGACTTGTAGAATTCAAGTCCCTTGACCGCTTCGGGCGAATTGACGAAACCCTCCATGTGATAGGGTTTCTTCGGATCGTCGTATTGGAATCCCCAGTCATAGAGCACGTTGGTCACGCCCATCGTGATGCCTTCGGAGCCGCGCTCGGTATAAATATAGGCGCCATAGACCTTCTTGCCGTCGATCTCCCTGCCCTGGAAGAATTCGGCGATCTGCTTGAGTTCATCATAGGTCTGAGGCGGGGCAAGATCGCGCCCGAATTTCTTCTTGAATTCGGCCTGGATTTCCGGCCGGGCAAACCAGTCCTTGCGATAGGTCCAGCCGATCGCATCGCCCATGGCCGGCAGCGCCCAATAGTTGGGGGTGTTCTTGGGCCACTCCGAATAGCCGACCACCGTCGCCGGCATGAAATCGTCCATCGAGATTCCTTCCTTCTTGAAGAAATCATTGAGCTTGACGTACTGGCCGTTCTCGGCGGCGCCGCCGATCCATTGGCTGTCACCGATGATGACATCGCAGAGCTTTCCCTTTGAATTCAGCTCGTTGAGAAAACGATCCGCGTAGCTCGTCCACGGGACGAACTCGTATTTCATTTCAATTCCGGTTTTGCTGGTGAAGTCTTTCGAGAGCTCGACCAGGGCGTTGGCCGGGTCCCATGCCGCCCAGCACAGCGTCAATTGTTTGGTTTGAGCAACGGCCTGGCCGCCAAGACATGAGGCGACAACGACCGCAGTCGCCCCCAACGCACGCATCATTCGGATCATTACAAACCTCCCTGTTTCGCGCAGGCGGATTGCCTGCTCGTCCTGACGATCACACTTCGCCCTTCGGCGGTCATGCACGAAGACTGATTCCCGCCTCGATGGAGGCGCGGAAACATGTTTAGTTTTTTTGTTAAGTGGAAGCGTTTCACTAAACAAATTTAGTGTCAAGGAGCAAAGTTATTGCTGCAGTGCAATCGTTATCGGACCGACATATCCGAAAGTCGAACGGGAGGGGACCGGATTTGTTTAGTGAACGCGTATACGGATATATTTGTTGGCTGAATGGCTACGATCGGATCGCCATCGCAGTCGCCGACTAGAGCAGCGTTTCCGAAGTTCTGATCATATCGAAGCTTGCGATGCTGGGCTCCCTCTCCCGCGCCCTTCGCGCGGGGGAGGGTTGGGGTGGGGGCCAACGCGGGTGGTATCTACGCGGAGGCACCCCCACCCCACCCTCCCCCGCAAGAGCGGGAGAGGGAGGGAGAGGCCAATGCTTGTGGCCTGAAATGATAGGTTTCACGGAATCGCTCAACTAGCCCGCAGGAGATAGCTTTGCAACGCATTACGATCACTCTCGACGACGACCTGATGGACGACCTCGATCGCATGATCGCCGACCACGGCTATCAGAACCGTTCCGAGGCGATACGTGATTTCACCCGCGCCGGCATGCAGCAGGCCGCGCAAAAGATGGGCAACGCCGGGGAATGCGTTGCTGCACTGGTTTATGTCTACGACCATGCCGCGCGGGACCTGTCGCGACGGCTGGTGGAGAATTATCACGGCCACCACGATCTCTCGATGGCGACGCTGCACGTTCATCTCGACGACGACAACTGCATGGAAGTAACGGCATTGAAGGGCACTGGCGCCGAGGTCCAGCATTTCGCCGACCACATCATCGCCGAGCGCGGCGTGCGTTACGGCCGCCTGGTCATGATACCGACCGAGGCCGGCAAGAAGACCGTCCCGGCGCGGAAAGGGAGCGGGCAGCGGGCTTGAGCTAGACCGCCTTGGTCAGCGCCCCGTCGATGATGAGATTGGTACCGGATATCCGGCTCGCCACCGGGCTCGCCAGGAACACCACCCCGGCCGCGACCTCCTGCGCGGTGCCCATGCGACCGGTCGGGTTCAAAGCCATCGCCGTCTTGTAGAGATCGGGCAGTCCGCGCTCGATATTCTGCCAGATGCCGCCTTCGAAATAGGTGTTGCCCGGCGATACAGCGTTGACGCGAATGCCCTTTGCGATGAGCTGATTGCTGAGGCCTTTGGCATAATGGATCAACGCCGCCTTGAAGGCACCATAGGAACCGGCGGCGAAATCAACCTCAAAACCCGACACGCTGGAGACGATCACGATCGAGGCAGATTTGGATTTCTCCAGATAAGGCAGCGCGGCCGCAACGGAATTGACGGTATGCATCATGTCGGTGCGAAACGACTTCTCCCAGGTTTCCGGCGTATCGCCGACCGCCAGCGCACTGACATTGCAGACCATCGTGTCGATACCGCCGAGTTCGCCGGCCGCGTCCTCGACCCATTGCTTCAGCGCCGCGGGGTCGGCCACATCAATCGCCCTGCCCCACGACTTGACCCCCTTGGCCGTGAGCGCCTTCGCGACCCTGCCGACGTCGTCGGCATTTCGTGCGCATAGCGCGACGTTGGCGCCTTCAGCCGCAAACAGCTCGGCGATCGCCAGGCCAATGCCTTTGCTTCCGCCGGTCACCAGCACGTTGTTGCCCTTCAATCCGAGATCCATCGCCGCCTCCGTTGATGATGTCACCTGGTGGAGCGGCCCGCCGTCGCTTACGGCAGACCGCGCCGTTGCGTTACATCCTGGTCCAGTCGCCCGCGCCCTCGAATGCCGCGGCCGCCCGGTAGATCGTCGGCTCATCATAGTATTTGCCGATCAACATCAATCCGATCGGCAGGCCGTCGCTCATGCCGCACGGCAGGCTCATCGCCGGATGCCCTGTCGCGTTGAACGGCGCCGTGTTGGGCACCATTTCGAACGCGCGCTGGATGTAGAGTTCGCGCGGCGCGTCCGGCGGCGGCAACGGTGTCGCCTTCATCGGCAAGGTCGGCATCAGCAGCAAATCGTAATTGCCCAGCGCCGCATCGTAGGCCGCGTGCAGTTTGCGGTTCAGGTTCTGCGCCTTGGCATAGAAATGACCGCGATAGTGCTTGGTGAAATACTGGCCGAGCAACATCGTGATCTTGAGGCTGTCGGAAAGCTCGTCCGCCCGGTGCTTCCAGCCGGAATGGGCATCGAGCAGGGTGGTGTTGTAGAGGCCGCGCCAGTTGGTCCCCATGCCGTTGCCCTTCATCATGAACTCGGTGGCGCCTTCGGCTGCAATCGGCAACCATATCGCCGGCGCCACGAGGTGCATCGGTATCGAGATTTCGTCCACGGCTGCACCGAGCTCTTTGAAGAGACGCGCAGCCGTCTTGACCTTGGCGTCGACGTCGGCCTCGGAACTTGGGTGGCCGAATCCCTCCTTGACGACACCGATGCGCAGCCCCCTGACGCCGCCGCCGAGCGCTTCGGTGTAGCTTGAGACTTTCGGGGCGCCTTGCCGCGGGTCCAGCCCGTCCGCGCCTGCCAGCACCTCCAACAGCAGCGCGTTGTCGCGCACGTTGCGTGTCATCGGTCCGGTATGATCGATGGTGAGCTCGATCGGCATCACGCCGGTATAGGGCACAAGGCCGTAAGTGGCCTTCATCCCGTAAATGCCGCTGAAGGAAGCGGGAATGCGGATCGATCCGCCCTGGTCACCGCCGATCGCCATATCGGCTTCGCCGGTCGAGACCACGACGGCGCTGCCGGATGACGAACCACCGGCCGAATAGCCCATCCTGTGCGGATTATGGACCGGCCCGGCGGCGCAGGTGTGGCTGCCGCCGGAGAAGCAGAAATATTCGCAATGAACCTTGCCGATGATGGTGCCGCCGGCATCGAGCATGCGGGTGACGATCGTCGCATCCCAATCCGGCGTGTAACCCTCAAGCGTCGAGGCGCCGTTCATCATCGGCACACCCGCGAGGCAGATATTGTCTTTCAGCGCGATCTTCTTGCCGGCGAGCTTGCCGCTGGCAGCGCCCTTGATCTCGGTCTTGACGTACCAGGCATTATATCGGTTCTCCTCGCCTTCGGGGCGATAGCCGGGCGTGCGCGGATACTTCACGGCCGGCACATAGTCCGGCATGGCGTCGACCGCATCGTAGGCGGCATAATTGGCCTGCATCAGCGCGTCATAGGATTTGAGCTCCTCTTCACCCATATGCATACCGAGGTCCTCGGCTACGCTGCGCAGCTGCTCGATCGTGGGTCTCCTGACGGCCATGGCTCGCTCTCCCTGTGATGACGCCCGCTGGATCGGGCCTACGTTGCAATACCGACAAATTCTCCGACCAGGCTTGCATCGCCGAGATCGCCCGGCTGCACTTCGCGCGTGATCGTTCCCTTCTGAATGATGAGAATGCGCTGCGAGAGCGCCGCGATGAAATCGAGATTCTGCTCGACCAGGATCATGGTGAGCCTGCTGTTGGCGCGCAGCCGCTGCAGGGTTTCGATGATCTCGTCGATGATGGAAGGCTGGATACCTTCGGTGGGTTCGTCGAGCAGTACCAGCCGCGGACGGCCGCAGAGGCAGCGCGCGATCGCCAGCAATTGCTGTTCGCCCCCCGACAGCGCACCGCCGGCACGGTCGAGCAGCGCCTTGAGGCGGGGGAACTGCTCCAGCACCGCGGCGATGATGTCGTGCTCGGCGCCCGCCTGCTTGCTGCAACCCATGCGCAGATTGTCATAGACCGTGAGGCCCGGGAAAATCTCGCGGCCCTGCGGCACATAGCCGAGCCCCAGCCGGGCGCGACGGTAGGGCTCGATCGCCGTGACGTCGTCATCACCAAACAGCACGCGCCCGCCGGTCGCCGGCAGAAAACCCATCAACGCCTTGAGCAGCGTCGTCTTGCCCATCCCGTTGTGGCCCAAAATGCCGATAAAGTCGCCTTCCTCGACGGAAAAGCTGATCCCGTTGAGGATCGGGATACGACCATAGCCGGTTCTTAAGCCCTGCACATCGAGCATCATGCGGCCGCCTGCTTGCCCAGATAGATGTCGCGCACCCGCTTATCGCGCATGATGTTTTCTACGGCATCCTCGACCAGCACGCTGCCCTGATTGAAGACGGTGACCTGTTTGGCGATCATGCCGATGAACTGCATGTCATGCTCGACGACGATCAGCGCCTTGGTCCGATTGATTTCGCGCACCAGTTCGGCGGTCTTGTAGACCTCCTCATGCGTCATCCCGGCGGCGGGCTCGTCGAGCAGAATAAGTTCGGGATCCGTCGCCAGCACGACGCCAAGCTCGACCCATTGCCGCTGACCATGTGCCAGCTGGCCGACCAGCCGCGCCGCCGCGCCGGTCAGGCTGATCCGCTCCAGCATCTCCTCGACGGCGTCTTTGACGCGCCCGCGGGAATGGATGCGGCTGGCCGCGAGCCAGATATTTTCCCGTACGCTCAGCCCATCGAAGACGCTCGGCACCTGGGTCTTGATGCCGATGCCGAGACGGGCGATCTGGTGGGCGTGGGCGCGGGAAATATCGTGACCGCGGAACAGCACCTGGCCGTGGCTTGGCTGCAGCTGTCCGGTGAGCATCTTGAAGAAGGTGCTCTTGCCGGCGCCGTTCGGCCCGATCAGACATCGCAATTCGCCTTCGGCCAGCGTGAAGTTGACGTGGCGCACGGCCTTTACGCCGCCGAAATGCATGCTGAGATCGCGGGTTTGAAGCAGCGGCGCGACCATCGCACCTACTCCGCTTGTTGCGGCTCAAAGCCGCGTTTTTCGCGCCGCCGGCGCAGACGCACGAGCGACTGACCAAGATCGGCAAGTGTCGGAACGAGACCCTTCGGAACCAGCAGCACGAACGCGACCAGGATGATGCCCAGGATCAGCGGCGCGTTGGCGAAGATCTTCGACCACCAATCCGAGCCGCCGCTCGGCTGGTTCGCGCCCAGTGCTGCGTTGAGCCATTGGATGCCGATGCAGCCGAGGATGGGACCGATCAGCGTGCCGCGGCCGCCGACGATGACCCAGATGATGATCTGGGCGGACTGGGCCAGACCAAAAATGGTCGGGCTCACAAAATTCCCCCAATTGGCGAACAGGCATCCGGCAAAACCGGCGAGCGCGCCGCCGATGGTAAAGGTCGCAAGCTTATAGGCCCTGGGATCGTAACCCAGCAATTCCGCGCGCCGTTCGTTTTCCCGGATGCCGACGATGACCCGGCCGAAGCGGCTTGCCAGCAACAGGCGCAGCCCGAAATAGGTCGCAAGCAACGAGGCCGTCGCGATGTAGAACATGCCTTCCAGATCGATTGCCGCGCTCTTGTTGCCGGGAAAGTTGAGCGGCGGAATTCCGGGAATGCCGTTGAACCCGCCCAGCCGGGCGGAGCCGATATGGAATTCCGGTCCGGCCGTGGAATTGATCGAGTTGAACAGGATCAACGTTACCGTCAGCGTGATGACGCCTAGATAGACGTCGCTGATCCGGCCATAGAACATGAAATAGCCGAGCAGCGCGGCAAAGGCCGCCGGTAGAATGATCGCGAGCAGCAGCGGCACCGTGCTCTCGCCGATGTTGAACATGGCGATCGCGTAGGTATAGGCGCCAAGGCCAAAGAACGCGGATTGGCCGAAGCAGAGAATGCCGCCATACCCCCAGATCAGCGCCAGGCTGAGCGCCAGGATCGCCATGATCATGTAGACGGTCAGATCGAGCACGGTGTCGAGTTCGACCAGCCGCGGCGTCAGCCCCATGAAGGAAAGGCCGACGACGGCTACCAGCGCAAGGCCCAGAATATTCCGACCGCCGGAGTTCACAGGCCTCTCCTGAAGAATCGCCCGGTGATGCCCTGCGGCAGCAGGCGGATCAGCACGATCGCGGCGGCGAGCAGCGCCACCTCCCCGAATACGGGGGTCGTTGCAAATGTGGCGACCTGATTGATGGTGCCGAACAGGGCCGAAGCCGAAACCGTGCCGCTGACAATGGCGGCGCCACCGCCAATGACCGTGATGAAGGATTTGGCGACATAGGCGACGCCGATGGTGGGAAAGACACCGGACACCGGCGCCAGCACCGCGCCGGCAAGACCCGACAGCGCCGCGCCAATGCCGAAGGTGACGGCATAGACCAGCGGCGGATTGACCCCGAGCGCCGCCGCCATGTCGGCGTTCTGCATGGTGCCGCGCGCGATCAGGCCGAGCCGGGTCCAGCGCATGACCGCGAAGATCGAAGCGAGCACGATGACCGCCACCGCGATAACGAAAAACGTATAGGTGCTCGTGCGATAGGCGCCGATCTCGATGCTGCCGAGCGGCGCCGAGATGCCGACCGTGGTGTTGCCGAAGATCGCGGTCGTCAACCCCACCAGGAACAGGCTGAGGCCCCACGTCGCGAGCATGGTGTCGATCATGCGGCCGTATAGAAAGCGGATGATGGTCCGTTCGACGATCACGCCGATGATGCCGACGACAACGGGCGCTATCACCAGCATCGACAGCCAGATGCTGATGCCGTGACTGGTGGCGACGATGGCCGCGTAGCCGCCGAGCATCAGGAACTCGCCATGGGCGAGATTGATGACCCGCATCATGCCGAAGATGATCGCCAGCCCGACGCTGATCAGCGCCAGGCTGGCGACCGCATAAAGGACCTGGATTGCCAGGAGAGCAACGAGATCCACGTTGACCTTTCCAAACAAGGCCTTCAGGCGAGCCGGCCGTCAGATCTTGATCACATATTGCTGGTTGTCATTCGGATTCTTGATCAGATCGCACACCGCGGCGGTGTCGGCCGGCTTCTGCTGGGCGAAGTCTTCCAGCACCTTGAGCTTCTTGTCGCTGACCTCGGCGATATGAACGTCGAGCACACAATGATGCGTCGGCGGATCGATCGTAACCTTGCCGGAGGGCGCCTCGATGCTGATCCCCGTCTCCAGCGCCTCGATGACCTTGATGCGGTCGACGCTGGCCGCCTTCTTCACCCCTTCCGACCACAGCCGGAAACCCTGATAGGTGCCCATCGCAAGCTCGGTGATGTTGGGATAATCGGCGCCGAACCGCTTGTGGAAGCTCGCCACGAAGGCTTCGTTGACGGGGTTCTTCAGATCCTGGAAGTAGTTGTAGCAGACCAGCATGCCGTCGCATTCTTCCGGCGACAGCACGATGTGCTCGTTGCCGACGGCGAACGTGGTCGAGGCCATCGGAATGCTCTTGCGCATGCCGGCCGCCGCCCATTGCCGATAAAAGGAAATATGCGCGCCGCCGACCAGCGCCGACCACACGAAATCCGGCTTCGCCGCCTGGATCTTGGAGATGGTCGGTCCGAAATTGGTGACGTCGAGCGGGAAGAAATCGATCGAGGGAACCTCGCCGCCATTTTCGGTGACGTATTTCTTGACCCATTGCGAGGTGATCTGGCCATAATTGTAGTCGGCCGCGATGACATAGACCTTCTTGCCCCATTTCTTCATGGCGTAAGGCACGAGTTTTTCCACCGTCTGCGCCGGGGTCACGCCGGTGTCGAACTGATCGCGATCGCAGACGCCGCCTTCATATTGCGTGTTGTAGAAATACAGCGTCTTGAAGCGGTCGAGCACGGGCCGAATGACCTCGCGCGAGGCCGACGTGATCCCGCCATGCACGACGGCCACCTTGTCCTTCAGCGCGGCCTGTTGCGCAAATTGCGTATATAGCTGCATGTTCGACTGGGTGTCGTAATTGATCAGCTTGATCTGCCGTCCGAGCAGGCCGCCTGCTGCATTGGCCTCTTCGACCGCAAGCGTCAGCGCGTCGACCATCGGCTTGCCGTAGATGTCGAGCCCCCCCGACAAATCGTGAATGCCGGCGACGCTGATCGGATCTTCAGCCCAGGCCTCGGAGCCGAACATGCCGGCGGCGGCCGCAGCCGCGGTACCCTGTAAGAATCTTCTGCGATCGACCTTCATTTGCAGTACTCCCCAATGTTGCCCATGCGTGATGAGACCAGATATTTCTTCAAATCGACATGCCCATCGTTTTATCCCGTTTCGACCAGTTCGCAGCGATGCAAATTGCGCGCCGACCTCCGAAAGTCGCCCCATTGCAGCCTAATTCCGCTTCCAGGCCCCGCCGGCTTCGACCGCTGCAGCAAGCCGTATCAACGCGGCCTCCTCGAAATGCCGTCCGACCAGCATCAGGCCGACCGGCAAGCCGTTGACGCCTCCGCATGGCACGGTAAAGGCAGGATGCCCGGACACATCGAACGAGCAGGTATTTGCCTGCATGTTGAGCGCGGTATCGATCGCGGTGCCCAGCGGCGCATCCGCCGGCGGGATCGGCGTTGCCGTGAACGGTATCGTCGGCATCGCCAGCACGTCGAATTTTTCCAGCGCGTCGTCGTAGGCGCGACGCAGCAACACCCGCAGATTCTGCGCCTTTGAATGATAGCGTCCGTGATAGTTGCGATGCATGTATTCGCCGAGCATCAGCACCAGTTTCACGGTCGGCGAGACGTCGTTGATCCGCGTTCCCATGCCGCGGGCAAAGGCCTCCTGCATGGAAAGCGGATAGTAGCCGTGGATATTGTTGCCGACGCCGTATCCCTTCAGCATCATTTCGGCAGCGCCCTCCAGAATGATGCCGCTCCAGACATGCGGACCATCAAGATGCCAGGGCACTGAAACTTCCCTGGCTTCCACGCCGGCTCTTGCCAGTGCCGCGATCGCCTGCCGCACGGTCTCATTGACCGCGGGATCGCTTTCGGGATGGCCGAATCCTTCCGCGAGGATGCCGACCCGCAGCCCGCTTGCGGGCTTGCCGAGCGCCGCCATGTAATCGCCGGTGCGCGCGGCAATCGTACGCGTGTCCCAGCCGTCATGGCCCGCGATCACGCTCAGCAGGCGCGCGACGTCCTCGACCGAGGCGCAGATCGGTCCGCAGTGATCGACGGAATAGCTGATCGGCATCGAACCCGTGGTCGGCACCAGTCCCCAAGTCGGCTTCAAGCCATAGACCCCGCACCAGCTTGATGGCGTGCGGATCGAGCCGCCCTGGTCCCCGCCCAGCGCCATCGGCACCTCGCCGGCGGCAACCAGCGCGGCGCTGCCGCCGGAAGAGCCGCCGGCGCTGTGGGCTGGATTATGCGGGTTGCGGATCACGCCGCTGGCGCAAGTGTGGCTTGCGCCAGAAAAGCACAGATCCTCGCAAGCCGCCTTTCCCGCGATGGTGCCGCCGGCGTCGAGGATACGCGTCACCACGGTGGCATCGAGTTCCGGCACATAGCCTTCGAGCAGCGCCGAGCCGTTCATCATGGGCACGCCGGCGACGCATATATTGTCCTTGATCGCGACCTTCTTGCCGCTCAAAAGCCCTTCGCTGCCGGTTTTGATGTCCGTCTTCCAGTACCAGGCGCCGTATGGATTTTCGGAGGCGGCGGGCCGGTATCCGGGCGAGCGCGGTGCGACCGGCGCCAAAGCCGGCGGCACCAGCTCTTCAAGCCGGCCATATGAGGCCAACGGGCCTTTGAAGGCCTGCTGAAATGCCGCTACCTCGTCGGCCGAGAGCACGAGACCGAAATCCGCTCCGAGGTCTTCGATCTGCTCGAGGGTCGGAAGCCGAACTACCATGCGTCACTCGCTTCCCCGTGGTTTGCCAGACAAACGAGATAGGCCACCCGTGGACCGGAAAGGACCGATTGGCATCAATGCCCGTGATATCGATGGTCGCGCAGGCTTACGTGGCAGAAACAAACTTGCAAATCGTCGCTCAGACGTCATCGGCTGTGCGATAACTCTTCGTCATACACGGATTCAGGACGATTATTGTGTCTTAGCGTCGCCAGACTTGTCAATGCGAGGCCGGCAACTTTTTTGAGCTGTAGCAGCACAAATGCCGCGCAGCGCCGATCGATGACAACGTGATGATCTCAAGGCATGCGACGATCTCATTGGCGAGGAACACGTCGAGCATGTTGCCAGTTGATTGCTTCGTCGCAAGGGCTCCTCGCAAAGACGTTGTCTCAAACACACGTTCGCGCCTCGCAGCGCGGATCGCGCCCGAGGGTTTGGCAGAAACTCTCGCCCTGCAAATAGAGGGCGTGGGGAATGCCGGATGCCCAGTGGCACCCGCAGCCTCGCGTGCAAGAAAACGGCCATCACGCCGCAGAATGACGGCCGGGGAGGCTGCCGATATGATCAGAACTTCGAAAAATGCTGGATTGCTCAGTCGAGATCGCCGATCCGCTGCACGCCGGCCTCTTGCATTCCTGCCCACGCCGCGGAGAGCGAGCCCGACAGATCGATCGCCCTGCAGCCGGATTCGATGACGACGGCGTCGAAGCCCAACCGGCGCGCGTCGACGGCGGAATAATAGACACAATAGTCCGTCGCCAGCCCGGCGAGATAAATGCGTTTCAGGCCGCGCTCGCGCAGATATCCCGCCAGGCCTGTCGGCGTGGCCCGGTCATTCTCGGTGAATGCCGAGTAGGAATCGATTTCAGGGCGGAAACCCTTGCGAATCAAGAGCTCCGCGCGCTCGGTCGACAATTCCGGATGCAAGGCCGCCCCCGCCGTGCCTTGCACGCAATGATCGGGCCACAGGGTTTGCTGGCCGTAGGGCATGGCCATGCTTTCGAACGGAGCAGAACCTGGATGGCTGCTGGCAAATGAACGGTGGCCCGGGGGATGCCAATCCTGCGTCAACGCGATGTGGCCGAAGTGCCGGGATATCCGATTGATGACCGGCACCACCGCGTTGCCTTCGCTGACGGCGAGCGCGCCGCCCGGGCAGAAGTCATTCTGCACGTCAATGATGAGCAGCAGGTCGTCGGGCCCTATCTGCATCGTGCACCCCGCTATTGCATCGATTGAAATGTCCTACGCTGATTTGCCGGCGTCAATGGCCAGGGATCAACGACCACCCTCATTCCCGGGGATAGAGCTGCAACTCAAGCAACCGACCATTCTGCTCAAGCTTTGCGCCGGTTGCGTTGATGGATTTCAGCTGCCAGCCCATGAAGTCACTGCCTTCGCCGATCCAGGCGCCGGTGGTGCTGGCTCTGCTGAAGACATAGGCTTTCCTGATATCGTTCTTGATCATGACACCGCCAAGGACCAGGCCGGGATCAACCGCGACGGGGGCGGGCACAGGCTTTACGGCGGGGGGCGGTGGCGGCGGCGCGGCAACGAACGGTTCGCGGGACTTGAAGAAAACCGGCCGCGCCAGGATCTGACGGTAAGCCTCGAGCGGCTTTCGATTGGCGATGCTTCCGGCGGAGGCCGGCAGGCTGACACGCCAGTCGGCTTTTCCGGTGGCGGCCGGATTGTCGGACCAGATCTCCGTCAGAATCGCGGTCAACAGCCAGGCGTTGATCCCCACAACGATCAACAGGCCGATCGCGCCCAATGGAGCCATGCGCCACTTCATCGATCGCGCCCGCCGAGCTGAATGGCGCCGAAGATATCGAGTTGCGCCTGGATCATGGGCTCTCCCGGCGTTCCCTGTCCACCGGCTGGCGGCATGAGCTTGATCGCGGCAGCGGTAATGAAGAGGTAGGGCTTGGCACTCTCGATGTCATGGATGGCGCGATGGATGGATTGCAGCGGGCCAAATATTTCGATCCGCGATCCGCTGTACCTGATCTGGTCGCTGATCTTGAACGGTAGAGCCTGCACCGCACGCGAGCGCGCGCCGGCGGTTTCGGTGATTGTCTTGAGCCGGGTCTGAAGATCGGCGCTAATGACGTTCTCATCGGCGCCGGCAAGGAATTCGCCGCCCCGCATCTGCGCGCTGGTATCGGAGACGATCGACTGGACATTTGCGGCCTGCGCCGCAATAGCACTCAGCCGTGCGGCGGATTGAAGCCGAAGGCGTAATCCGCCGTTACACTGGCGAGACGGCGGGTTACGGCTTCGCCTCCAACCCGCCCAAGCTGCCGATATGTCGCCAGAAGCAGCCCAGGAAGCAATGGCCGGACGGATCGGTGAAGGCGAGCGGGTCGTTGCCGACGTAGGAATAGCGGTTCCAGCCCTGCGTGCTCAGGGGATTTTCCGTGATCGTATCCGCGGAGGTGAACCGCGCCAGTAGCGGATCGTAGACCCGCCCATTGAGATGGACGAGACCGGAGACCGAGAGTTCCTCCTCGCCGGTAAAACCTCGCGTGGTCTCGCTGGTGATGCTGCCGGTGGGATCGTCAGTGCCATTGGCGAAACGGCGCTTGCCCCAAGCGTCGTAGGACAGCCGCTCCACCACCACGCCGTTCTCGTCCGTGATCACCGAGATCGAGCCGAGATGGTCGATGTGGAAATAGCGTGTCGACAGCGTCTCGGACCCGCTCTGCAGCACGCGCATGCCGATTTTTGCACTACCTGCCGAGAGATAGTCGGTCCACTTCTGGCTCACCGCGCCCGGGTTCTGCACCTCGGCCAGCATGCCGAAGGCGCCAATGTAAAGCGTCGCGCCCTCGGGCCTGATCTGCTTGTAGCGCTGGTGCTCGCTGTCATCGAGGAAGCTGATGGTGCGGGCACCTTGCGTGATGCTGGCGGGCTTGTTGTAGGAGGTGAAGACGATGCTCCGGCCGAGGCCCGACGTCTGGTTGCCGTTCGCGTCATAGGCGAAACTGGTCGAGATCGCGCCGCCATCCTGGTGGTGACCAGGCCATTGCCGGAGGTCTGCTGCAGGATGTGGGCTTCCGCATCCATCGCATTGAGAGTCCAGTACGCCGCGCCGCTGGTGGCATCGAGCATCTGGTTGGCATAGCCGAGATTGGTGTATTTCACGGTGAAGCCGGAGGGGAAGCTGACACTCGTCAGCCGGCTGTTGCCGTCATAGGCCGCGGTAAAGGTGTACGTGGCGCCATCGATGGAGGTTGCGACCTGCAACGGCCGGCCCAGCGTGTCGTCAAACGACGGAAGCTCAGCGTTGAAAAGAGCGGCGCATTACGCCAAGAGGCTTGTGCGCTCTACGAGCTGCGAATCCGGATTACGCGTTACAAACCCGCGTTACGCGTTACAGATTAATCCGGTTTACGCGCGTTTCCGACCAAACCAAGTGACGCGTTAGCCGAATTTCGCTCACCCTGCAGAAAAAATGACACCTCACCGCCCAGTGAACAAACCAGCAAGAATCCATTCGTGGGA
>NZ_JBEKXH010000030.1:0-26074 GCF_049512235.1 Bradyrhizobium sp. | reverse complement strand
GCAGCCGTGTGCTCCCGGGCCGAAAGCCCGACGAAGGCGATCGCCTCGCGGGCCTTGTCGCGCGCCGCGGCCGCATTCTTGTCGCGCAGGAAGGCCCCGGTCATGACGTTGGCGAGCACCGTCATCGCGCCGAACGGTTTTGCCACCTGGAAGGTGCGCGCCAGGCCGTGCGCGCAGATATCATGGGGCCGAAGGCCGGTGATCTCGCGGCCATAGGCCAGGACCGAACCCTGGTCGGGCCGGTAAAATCCGGTAATGAGGTTGAAGCTCGTGGTCTTGCCGGCGCCGTTGGGCCCGATCAGGGCGACGGTCTCGTTTTCCTGCACGCTGAAGCTTAAATCCTGGACGGCGCGCAGGCCGCCGAATCGCTTGCTCAGACCCCGGATCACCAGCGCTTCTGCCATCGCGACGCCCTTACGCCCGTGCCGGTTTGCTGGTGCGGATGCGCTGCCAGACCTCGCCGATCATCCCCATCAGCCCGGTCGGCCGCCACAGGATCACCGCGATCAGGATCAGGCTGTAGACGGTCAGCTGCACGCCGCCGATCGAACTGCCGAGCCAGCTTTGCAGCAGCGTCGAGGTCGTTTCCAGCAAGATGGTCCCGACCACCGGGCCCCACAGCGTCCCGATGCCGCCGACGATCGATACCAGCGCCGCCTCGATCGAGATGTTGAAGGAAAACGCGGTCGCCGGATCGATGAAGTAGATGTATTGTGTGTAGAACGTGCCGGCGAGCGCGGTGAGAAACGAACTGATCAGATAGATGTCGCGCTTGATCCTGGGTGCGTTGACGCCGATCGCTTCGGCGGCGTCCTCGTCCTCGCCGATCGCGACCAGATAGTATCCCATCCAGGATCGTTCGATCACTGAGGTGATCACAAGCCCGATCGCGAGCAGACCGAGCACGACGTAGTAGTAGGCTGCCTTGGTCTCGAACTGCATCATCAGCGGCGCGCTGCCGAGGTTGGGGATGGTGGTGCCTTCGGCGCCCCAGGCCAGATCGCGAAATTTCAGAAAAATCAACATGAGAGCCTGGGCTGTGGCGATGGTGGCAATCGTAAAATACGGCCCGCGCAAACGGAAACACAGCCAGCCGATCGGCAGGCTCGCCAGCATGGCCACGCCGCCGCCGGCGATCATCCCGATCCACGGCGAGATGCCGAAATCGATCTGCAGGATGGTCGAGGTGTAGGCGCCAAGTCCGAAATAGGCGGCATGACCCAGCGACAGCTGTCTTGCATATCCGCCCATCAGGTTCCAGGCGGTGCCGATGAAGGAAAACAGCAGGATGCGGATGAAGATGTCGATCGCAAACGAGCTCTTGACCACCAGCGGCAACGCGATCAGGACCGAGATCCCGATCGCCAGCAGGATCAGGTTGCGCGTGCGAAAACCCTGCCTGATCATCGCGCCTTGCCTCCAAGGCCGGTCGGTTTGAAGGCGAGCGTCAAGAGCAGCAAAGCGAACACCACGATCAATCCGGAGTCGGCGCCGACATATTGAATGCCCAAGGACTCGGCAACGCCCATCAACAGGCTGGCGATCAGCGCGCCGATCACGTTGCCGAGCGTGCCCATGACCACGGCGACAAAGGCCATCAGCACAAACACCTGTCCGACAAACGGGTAGGCCGAATAGAACGGCATCAGCAGCGAACCGGCGGCGCCCGCGAGCGCCAGCGCGATGCCGAGCGCCACGCAAAATACCCGGTCGGGGTTGATGCCCATCAGCATCGCCACGTCACGGTTCTGCGCCGCCGCGCGCATGGCCTTGCCGAGATCGGTGGTATGCAGGAACACCCACAGCGCGCCGCTCAGCAGCATCGCGACCGCGAAGGCGATGAGTTTCGCAACGGGAATATAGAGCCCGCCGAGATGCAGCGCCTCATCGGAATAGGAGGTATGGACGGTGCGGTAATTCGCCGAAAACAGCATCAGCGCCAGGTTCAGCAACAAAAGCGAGAGCGCGAATGTCAGGAAGATCTGGGGCATGTCGTTGGGCCCGAGCACCCGGCGGATCAGGAAATGCTGGATCAGCACGCCTGCCACGAACAGCACCGGCATCGAGACGAACAGCGACAGCAAGGGATCGATGCCGAACTGGCTGAAGAGAAAAAAGCTGATATACATCCCCAACATCACGAATTCGCCCTGGGCGAAATTCACGATCTTGACCACGCCGAAGATCAGCGTGACGCCGATGCTGACCAGGGCGTAGATGCCGCCGATGAGCAGGCCGTTGATGACGGCCTGGGCCACTGTCTCGAACATCTGCAATGACCGGCTTTCAGAGTCTCAATAGCGGAGCGCGGGCGTCTTCCTTCGGAAAGACGCTGGCGAGGTCGCCGTTCTGCCACTGCACGCCGACCGGGCGGCCATAGACGTTCTTGCCGTCGGGGCCGAATTTTACTTTCCCGCCCGGCGCCATCGCGGCATAGCCCGAGGAGACGTCGAGCGTCGAGAGCGCGTCACGAACCTTCTGCGGATCGGTGGACGCCGCCCGCTCGAGCGCGTCTGATATCATGAAGGTCTGCGCCACGAGGCCGCCGGCATATTCGAACAGGAATTCGCCGGTGCGCTTCTTGTATTCGGCATTCACCTGCTCGGCATTGGCGTCCATGTCGTGGTTCCAGTGCGCCACGCCCTGCAAGCCTTCGGCGAGTTTTCCGACATTCTTGTAGAAATCGGGAATGACAAAACCGCCGGAACCGCCATTGATCGCGATATTGAGGCCGACCTGCTTGACCGAACGGACGATCAGAATGAGGTCATTGAGGTAGGAGACCGAGAACAGCGCGTTGGCGCCTGACGATTTGACCTTGTTGATCAGCGGGCTGGCGTCGGTAAATCCCGCCGAATAGGGCTCGAACATCACGATCTCGACGCCCTCGCCGGGGGCCAGTTCCTTCAGCCCGTTCGACGTCGAGGTTCCGAATGCGGTGTTTTCAAAGATCACCGCCACTTTCGGATGTTCGCTGACGAGCTTGGCCATTTGCAACTGCGCCCGCGCGAACTGCGAGGCGCGCGCAAACGGCGTGAACGTGTAGGTTCGTCCCTTGTTGAGCTGGTCCGAACTCGAGCCTGATATCAGCGGCACATGCGCGCGTTCCGCGACTTCGCTTGCGATCAGGGTCAACGCGCTGGCGAAACAGCCGTGGATGGCCGATAGCTTGTTGCCGCTGATCAACCGGTCGGTTTCGGTGCGCGTTACCGTGGTGTCGCTCTGCACATCGGAAAGGATCAGATTGAGTTTGGCGCCGCCGAGCGACTTGATGCCGCCGGCCTCGTTGACCATCTCGACCGCAAGCCTGGCGGCGGCGACGCAACCGACGCCGATCTGCGCCATGCTTCCGGTAGTCGGGTAGAGTGCGCCGATATTGACGGGATCAGCCGCCCAGCCACGCAGCGGCACCGCGCCGAACCCAGTCGCGGCGAGTATTCCGCCGGTCTTCAGGAGAAATTTGCGGCGGCTTTGCTGCTTTGCAGGGGTTGGGCCCGGGTCGGCATTATTAACGACCTGGCCCTTGCGATCTTCTTTCATGTCGTTTCCCCCGCGCGATCACAGCCCAGACTTCTATCCGGTCGCTTGCCAACGGCCGAAGCTTGAAATCATAAGAACATGTTATTCGCAGAGTTTAAAGCGTCGATCCGCTCCAGACCGCCGTGGCTCTGTCCCCTGGGGACGCCGCAGCGCGAGCCGTTTCTATCTTGGGCTGCAATCGATGTAGTTCACACCGAAAAGCGGCTGTCGGGCCCCGGGCACGTCATTATTGGCAATCTGGTCCGCGCCCGCCTGCATCTGGGCGCGGATCAGCATCGGCCGTTTGGCGATGGCGCCGCGATCCGTCGGTCCTATTCGGCGCTGCTCACCAGTTTGATTCGCGGTTCTGCCGCCTCCATCAGGCTGCGATAGGCGGCGAGATAGTCGAGCGCCATGCGCCTTGCGGTGAAGCGGGCCTCGAACTGCTTCCGGATCGCGTGTCGGCTGAGGCGGGAGAGGCGACCGACGGCCGCCACGGCGCTGGTTTCATCCTCGACCACGAAGCCGGTCAGCCCGTCGTCGATGATCTCGGGGACCGACCCGCGGTTGTAGGCAACGACCGGGGTGCCACAAGCCATGGCTTCGATCATGACAAGCCCGAACGGCTCCGGCCAGTCGATCGGAAGCAGCAGCCCGATTGCGCCGCTGAGGAATTTCGACTTCTCGGAGTCTCCGATCTCGCCGATATATTCGATGAGTGGATGGTGATCGATCAAGGGACGGACGACGGCGTCGTAGTAATCCTGGTCGGCTCGATCGACCTTGGCGGCGATCTTGAGCGGTATGCCGCAGCGGATCGCGATCTTGATCGCCCGGTCCACTCCCTTCTCCGGCGCGATCCGGCCCAGTACGGCAAGATATTCGGGTCTGGCCAGTTGCGGGATCAGCAGTTTTTCCGGCAGACCGTGATAGATGGTCCGGACCCAGTTGGCCTGCGGCAGCGGGCGACGCTGGGAATTCGAGATCGAAATCACCGGAACGGAAGAGAAGGTGGAGAACACCGGCTGCAGTTCCGGCAAATCGAGCCTGCCGTGCAATGTGGTCAGAAAAGGGGTCGGCTGCCGGGAGAACAGCGAAAAGGGATGATAGTCGAGGTGAAAGTGAAGGAGGTCGAACTCTTCATCGTCGCATTTCTGTCGTACTTGCTCCAACATTACCACATGCAGGGCGTTGGGATCTCGGATCGAACCGTCGAGGCGCAACGCCTTTGGCCAGGTCGCGTCAAGTTTCGCGGAGGTCTGGGAATCGCCACTTGCGAACAGGGTGACGTCGTTTCCAAGTGCTACGAGTTCCTCCGTCAGCCAGTGTACCACCCGCTCGGTTCCACCGTAAAGCTTGGGCGGAACAGCCTCCGTTAGCGGAGCAACCTGCGCGATGCGCATCTCACCGTCTCCTTTTTGTCGTCATGGATGAATAAAAAGCCCCGTTCAGCGGTAGGCACCGGCATGGCAAAGAGGGAACGTTTCCGCATGTGCGAAGTTCCCTAAGGGTGCGCACTTCTTCCACACCATGGTCCTGCTGATGCCCATCTCGACCCCTGCTCAGGCTTTTGCCGTCGTCAAAGCGGCACGATTGTCGATAAACGACGGCCGCGCGGCGGGAACCGCGGCGAAGCCGTGTTCGTTCAATCTTCCGGAAGTAGCCGCTTAACAATCCTTCTTCTTTCACGGGTCAGCTGCCATATGGACAGTCTTTCAGGGTATGCCAATCGTCCGCTTTCCTTCGTGCTGCGCTATCTCCGCCAGCGTCTGGCGGCGCATGTGGTCATCCTCACCGCCGTTGTTGCCGCGGTTGCCTGTTCGGTGGGGACGCAATACGGCGTGAAATATCTGGTCGACGGCTTGTCGGCAGGTCCGGCCCACGCCGGCGGTGTATGGCTGGCCTTCGTCCTGCTCATGTCACTCATCACGGCGGACAACTTTCTGTGGCGGATCGCCAGTTGGACCGCGAGCTTCACTTTCGTGGGGGTGACGGGCGATTTGCGCCGCGACATTTTCCGCCATCTGACCGGTCACGCGCCAAGTTATTTCTCCGATCGGCTGCCGGGAATGCTGACCAGCCGTATTACCGCGACGTCGAATGCCGTCTTCACCGTCGAAAACATGTTTATCTGGAACGTGCTGCCACCGTGCATCGCGACCATCTCGGCGATCGTGCTGATCGGAACCGTAAGCCTGCCGATGTCGGCCGGTCTGATCGTGGTCGCCGGTGCCATGGTGGTCGGGATGTTTCATCTGGCGGCCGCGGGCAAGCCGCTGCATGACGACTTTGCCAACAAGGCCGCTGCCGTCGATGGCGAAATGGTCGATGTCATCAACAACATGCCGCTGGTACGCGCGTTTTGCGGTCTCAGCTTCGAGCACGACCGGTTCGACGCCACCGTCAACCGCGAACTGACGGCGCGCGGCCGCAGCCTGCGCTATCTTGAAAAGCTGCGGATCACGCATGCGGCGATCACGGTGGTGTTGACGATCTGCCTGCTGGCCTGGGCGATCACGCTTTGGCAGAGCGGCGGCGCCACCACCGGCGACGTGGTGCTGGTCTGCACCTTGGGGCTTTCGATCTTGAGCGCGACCCGCGATCTCGCGGTGGCGCTGGTCGACGTGACCCAGCATGTCGCCCGGCTGACGGAAGCGATCGCCACGTTGTTGCTGCCGCACGAGTTGCGCGACCATCCGGACGCCGAGCCGCTGGTGAAGGCGGGCGCGGCGATCGCCTTTCACAACATCTCGTTTCGCTATCCCGGCGGGCTCAAGGTATTCGACAAATTCAGCCTTCGTATTCAGCCGGGGCAGCGGGTCGGCCTGGTCGGACAATCCGGCGGTGGAAAATCCAGCCTGTTCGTGCTGCTGCAGCGTTTTTACGACGTCCAGCACGGCAATATCTCCATCGATGGCCAGGAGATCGCAAGGGTCACGCAGCAAAGCCTGCGCGAGGCCATCTCGGTTGTTCCCCAGGACATCTCGCTGTTCCATCGATCGATCATGGAGAATATCCGGTACGGACGGCCTAACGCGACCGACGATGAGGTACTTCGGGCAGCCATCGCGGCGCGCTGCGACTTTGTCGAAACGCTCCCCGAGGGCCTTGCGACAATGGTGGGCGACCGCGGCGTCAAGTTCTCGGGCGGCCAGCGCCAGCGTATTGCCATCGCGCGCGCTTTCCTCAAGGATTCGCCGATCCTGCTGCTCGACGAAGCGACCGCCGCACTTGACAGCGAATCCGAGGAGGCTATACGCGAGGCGCTCGGTCGCCTGATGCGCGGACGCACGGTCATCGCGATCGCCCACCGGCTTGCGACGCTGCGTAATTTCGACCGCGTGGTCATGCTGCAGTCTGGACGCATCGTCGAAGACGGGCCGCCGGCTCTCCTGATGCAGGGCGGTGGGCCGTATCGGGAACTGGTGGCGCGTGAAATGGGCCGCCTCGCGGCACACGCGGCCTGATCAAACGGTACCGTTTGAGTCCGAGTGCTTCTGTCGCGAAGCCATGAAAACCGCTCGAGGTTAAATGTCAGCCGAAGTCGTCGCCCAAATCAAGACGGCCCGGACCGTCGAGATGGTCTCGGAATCGCCGTTCTACATCCCGATGACAGGCCCCGCGGCAAGGCCGCGGCGCTCGCTCAAGCATGACGATACCTTCATCGTGCTCGACAGCCATGGCGACATCGGCGCTTCCGCCGGCGGCCCCGACGGACTGTTCAACACCGACACCCGCTATCTGGCCCGGTTGGAACTTGTTCTGGACGAGGTGCAGCCGCTGCTGCTCGGCTCCAATCTGCGCGACGACAATTCCGCATTGACGGTTGATCTCACCAATCCCGATGTCTACCGCAACGGCCGCATCGTCCTGCAAAAGGACATCCTGCACATCGTGCGCACCATCTTCCTGTGGCGCGGAACGGCGTACCAGCGCGTCGGTATTCAGAATCACGGCGAGAGCCCCGCGAGTTTCGACCTGACGCTGTTGTTCGACAATGACTTCGCCGACATGTTTGAAGTGCGCGGCGAAACACGCACAAGGCGGGGCATCGGCACCAGCAAGCTGCTTGGTCCGGCTGAGGTTGTGCTCGAATATAATGGCCTCGATGGCAAGTCGCGCAGCACGGCACTGCAATTTGAGCCGCGGCCGACGCAGCTTGCCGTAAATGCCGCGACCTATCATATCGACCTGGCGCCGCAACGGATGAGTTCGCTGTTTGTCGCCGTCTCCTGCAACAAGCCTGCCGCGTCCAGGGCGACGCCGTTCTTTCGCGGCCTGCTGGCGCATCGCCGCGAAATGCGCCGCTCGACCGCCGGCGCCACCAGCATCGAAACCTCGAACCATATCTTCAACGAGGTGCTGTGCCAGTCGATGGCCGACCTCAACATGCTGATGACGGAGACGCCGCAGGGTCGATATCCCTATGCGGGCATTCCCTGGTATTCGACGACATTTGGCCGCGACGGGATCATCACGGCGCTGCAGCTTTTGTGGATCGACCCACGGATTGCGCGGGGCGTGCTGAAGCGGCTCGCATTCTATCAGGCCAAGGCGGTCGATCCGCTCGCCGACGCCGAACCCGGAAAAATCCTGCATGAAATGCGCGGCGGCGAGATGGCTGATCTGCGCGAGGTGCCGTTTGCGCAATATTACGGCAGCGTCGATGCAACGCCATTGTTCGTGCTGCTCGCCGGTCTCTATGTCGAACGCACCGATGACGACGAGACGCTGCGTGAGTTGTGGCCTGCGATCGAGGCGGCGCTGCGCTGGATCGACGGCGCAGGGGATCCCGACCGGGACGGCTTTGTCGAATATCGGCGGGCGTCGGAAATGGGCCTGGCCAATCAAGGCTGGAAGGATTCCTACGACGCGATCTTTCATGCCGACGGCCGGCTGGCCGAGGGTTACATCGCGCTCGCCGAGGTGCAGGGCTACGTGTTCGCCGCCAAGCAGCTGGCGGCACGTTGCGCCGCGCGCCTCGGGGAAAGCGACACCGCGCAAAGGCTCAAGGCCGAAGCCAGCCTGCTCGCCGAGCGTTTTGAAGAAGCCTTCTGGTGCGACGAACTCGGCACCTATGCGCTCGCGCTCGACGGCGCCAAGCAAGCCTGCCGGGTGCGCACATCGAATGCCGGACAGCTGCTGTTCACCGGGATCGTCGGTGACGAACGCGCCCGCAAAGTCGCCGCCGATCTGATGCGGCCGCATTTTTTTACCGGCTGGGGGATCCGCACGGTGGCCCGGGGCGAGGCGCGCTACAACCCCATGTCCTATCATGATGGTTCGATCTGGCCGCACGACAACGCGCTGATCGCGCTCGGGCTTGCACGTTATGGCCTCAAGCGTTCGGTCGCGCATCTGTTCAAGGGCCTGTTCGACGCCGCCTCCTACATGGATTTGCGGCGGCTTCCCGAACTGTTCTGCGGCTTTCGCCGGGAAAAGGGACGTGGCCCGACGCTTTATCCCGTTGCCTGCGCGCCGCAGGCCTGGGCCAGCGCGACGCCGTTCACGCTGCTGGAAGCGGCGCTGGGGCTCGAGTTTGATGCCGAGCGCGGCGAAATCCGGCTGCGCAACCCGCGCTTGCCGGAGTTCCTCGACGAGGTGGTGCTGCACCAACTGCGGTTAGGGCCATCGACCGTCGATCTCAGGCTAAGCCGCCACGGCGAGGAGGTGTCGCTCGAGGTTTTGCGCACCCGCGGCAAGATCCAGGTTTCGATCGTGCTGACGCACTGAATTGCCGCCGAGCCAGAGCTGATATCGAACCTTGTGCGGATATCCCCGTTGGTCTGGCGGGGCGGCTGGAGTTTGCGGAAGCCCGGCAGGTCTGATGTCCTTCATCCGCGCGCCAACTTGTCCTTGAATCGAGCCCTTCTGGAGGCCGTATGCGTGCAGGACGTCCGATAATGGTCATTGCAGTTGCTGTTGCGGCCTTTGTGGCTGCCGCCGCATGGGCGCAAAGCGAAGTGAGCCCGCCGCAGGCACCGGCGCCGTCGCAACAAGGGACGCCTGCGCCGGCGACACCGAAAGAGCCTGCCGCAGAGCCGGCGCCGCCGCCCTCGGTTACAATCATCGGGGCGAAGGACGCCCATGGCGTGCTCGGGCGCGACGTTCGCAGCCCGGCCGACGAGGATATGGGACATATCGTCGACGTGGTCGTCGATCGCGCCGGTGCGGTACGCGCCGCCGTGATCGATTTCGGCGGTTTCCTTGGCGTCGGCAGCCGAAAAATCGCGGTCGACTGGGACGCGCTGCGTTTCGGACAGGTCGCCAACAAAAGTGACGCCATCACGCTCGAATGGACAAAGGATCAGGTGAAGGCGGCACCAGAATACCGGGAGGACAAGCCGACGGTGGTGCTCGGCGCCTCTGGCAAGCCGCCACTGCAAACCAGTCCCTAGAAACCTTAAAGGCAAAGCTGTTGGCGCGCTTGTCCAGACAGTCGACCGGCGGCGATGATGATCCGCTGCCCCTGCCGCGGCCGGAAGCGCGCAACGCGTCGACGCCGTCGCGCCAGAGTTTGCGCGGCCTCGACTGGTTCATTTTCTTTCTCGCCGATGTGCAGACCGGGTTCGGTCCATTCATTGCGGTATATCTGACGACGGAGAAATGGACCCAGGCCGAGATCGGTCTGGTGCTGTCGATCGGCGGCGTGGTCGGGCTGGTCGGACAGATGCCCGGCGGAGCCATCGTCGATGCGGCCCGCTCCGAGCGGCTGGTCGCCGGCTTTGCCATCGCGGCAATCGGCATCAGCGCGCTTGCCTATGCGACATGGCCGATCTTTGCGGTCGTGCTGACCGCCGCGACGCTGCACGCGGCTGCGAGCTGCGTGCTCGGTCCGGCAATCGCCGCGATCAGCCTCGGTCTGGTCGGGCCGCTGGCGATCGGCGAACGGCTCGGGCGCAACGCCCGCTATGCCTCGCTTGGCAACGGCGTCGCCGCGGCCGTGATGGGGACGTGCGGCTATCTGATATCGAGCCGTTCGGTGTTTCTCGTCACCTTCATCCTGGCGATACCGACCTTGCTCGCGCTCGCGCGCATCCGCGAGCGCGACATTGACGTGGCCCGGGCACACGGTGCGGTGCCGCGCGAAGTGCCCGACGCCAAGGCTACCAGCGTTCTCCGTCTGGTGCGCCAGCGCCCATTGCTGATCTTTGCCTCCAGCGTGCTGCTGCTGCAGCTCGCCAACGCCGCGATGCTTCCGCTGATGGCCGGGATCGTGACCACCCGGTCAAGCCGCTGGGCGCCGGTGCTGATCGCCGCCTGCATCATCGTTCCCCAGGCCATTGTCGCGCTGATGTCCCCATCGGTCGGACGCATGGCGCAGCAGTGGGGACGAAGGCCGTTGCTGCTGGCTGGCTTCGCCGCGCTGGCGGTTCGCGGCGTGCTGTTCGCAACCGTGCAGGACCCCTATCTGTTGGTCGCGGTGCAGGTGTGCGATGGCATCACGGCGGCCGTCTTCAGCGTCATGGTGCCGCTGATCGTCGCCGACGTCGCCTTTGGCAGCGGCCACTTCAATCTGGCGCAGGGCATTGTCGGCACGGCGACCGGCATCGGTGCATCCTGCAGCAACGTGCTCGCCGGCTACGTCAGCGACAGGTTTGGCAGCAGTATCGCGTTCCTCGGGCTTGCCGGCGTTGCCGGCGCGGGACTCGCTATCATCTGGTTTGTGATGCCGGAGACCCGGCGGAGCGCGCCATAGATAGGCCGGTCCCGGAAGCTGCTCCGATCGGACCGGGAACACCCGCGAGCCGCCCCGGCCTCCCCAGAGAAGATTTCGTGCGGATAGGATCAATCCTTGACGCTTCTCACGCGTCCATCTTGCGCAGGCTCTGGCGGTTGCGAAGCACGATCTGGCGCGCTCCTGAAAACCCCAGCACACCCTGCGCATGAAGCTGCGAAAGCGCTCTGGAGACGGTTTCCAGCGTCAGGCCGAGATAGTCGCCGATATCCCTGCGGCACATCGGGAGCGCCATCATTCCCGCAACCGCAAGGCGGCGATCCATTTCCAGAAGGAAGGTGGCGACGCGCTCCATCGCCGTCTTGCGCCCGAGCAGCAGCATGTGATCTTCGGCATGCCGGAGCTCGGCGGTGGTCATGGCCCACAGTTTGCGTGCCACCTGAACGTCTACCCCCGCCGCGTGCTCCAGGCTGCGCCGCTTCACCAGACGCACCGTCGTGTCGATGATGGCTTCAGCCGCCAGCCGGTGCGCCGTTCCCGATTCAAGTCCGAACACATCGCCCGGGAGATGGAATGCGCCGATTTGACGCCGTCCGTCGGAAAGCAGCTTGTAGCTGCGAACCGCGCCGGAAATCACCTGGTATACGTATTCCGCGGGCTCGTCCTCGCCGTAGATTTCCTCCTCCTTCTTGTAGCAGAATTCCGAGGCGATGAGGCCGGCATGCCCGGTCACTGCCGCGAAGGGGTCGGCAACGGGGTGGACGATCGGGTTGATCGGATTACCACCGGCGGAAGGGCTGAGCGAGGCGTTGAGCATGACCATCTCCTGTTGCAGCGGATGGCCAATGACTAACGCGGGGAACCAAGCCTGGAAATTTCGCGTGATATCTTAAGGGCTTCTACCTACGTATATGACCGGAGGTGTTGGCGCCCTTGCTCAGCTCCCGACCGGGCGAGCTTCCTGAATGACCCCTCGGATCCGCGTGATCAGGCTCTCCTCCAGAAGTGGCTTCAGCAGAACATGGTGGACCCCGGCAGCTTCTGCCCTCGCCGAGATATTGTCGTCCGGGTAGCCGGTAATGAGAATGATGGGGGCGGCGATGTCGAGGTGCCGCAATTGGCCGGCCAGATCGAGCCCATTCATATCCGGCATCTTGTAGTCGATGACAAAACAGTCGATGCCGGTCGAGCGGGCAGCGTTGAGCAGTGCGGCGCCGTTCCTGAATGTCCGAACGTCGAACCCGTCCGTTTCCAAGAGAAACCGCAACGAGCCGAGAACGCCGGCATCATCGTCGACCACGTAGACAACAGGTTTGACGGATGACGGCATGACGAACCCGCAGCGGCTTGGACACAATCGAATAACGCGCTGGCGGCAATCGCGGCTTGATCTAGCTCAATCGTTAAGCAGGCCGGCGCGCATCGCAAGGCGCACCAGCTCCGAAAGGCTGTTGGCCTGCATCTTGGTCATGACGTTGGCCCGGTAGACTTCAATGGTGCGGGGGCTGATGTCGTAATCGCGCGCGATGAGTTTGTTGGAAAGCCCCATGATCAGCCCATCCATGACCTGACGTTCGCGCGGGCTGAGGGTTGCTATTCGCGCGGCGATGTCGAGCGCGAGCGTCTCGCTCTTCGCGGTTGGCTCCGCCTGCCGTATCGCCGCTTCGATCATGCCGATCAGGCGGTCGTCCTCGAACGGCTTTTCAAGAAAATCGACCGCCCCGAGCTTCATCGCTTCGACCGCCAGCGGGACATCGCCGTGCCCGGTCATGATCACGATCGGAAACCGAAAGCGGCCCGCTTTCATGCGTGTCAGAAGCTCGATCCCGTCGATGCCCGGCATGCGCACGTCGGAAACCACGCAACCAAACGCAAGGCCGGGGAGGACATCGAGAAAACTCTGGGCTGTTTCGAACAGCCTGACGTCAAAGCCGGCGGACTCGAGCAGGAAACTCAGCGAATCCCGCATCGCCTCGTCGTCGTCAATGACGTAAACCTTTGCCTTCGACATCAGTCAACTCTCTATCGGAGCTGCGGGCAATGTGAAGCGAAAAGTCGCGCCGCCCGAGGGGTTGCTTTCGGCCCACATCCGGCCGCCATGGGCTTCGATGATCGACCGGCTGATGGAGAGACCGACGCCCATGCCGGTCTCCTTGGTGGTAAAGAAGGTCTGAAACAAATTGGGTTTGACGTCATCGTGCAATCCCGAACCGGTATCGGAAACCGCGATTTCGACCATGTCATCGGCGACCTCGGCGTTGGCGACGATAAGTTCGCGCCGCGGCGATTGCGCCATCGCCTCCAGGGCATTTCGGAACAGGTTGACCAGAACCTGCTGAACCTGCACCCGATCGACCAAAACCCGGTCGAATTCGGGGTTCAGATTGAAACGAAGCTTGATGTTCTGCTCGCGCGCGCCCGCCAGACCGAGCGCGCCGGCCTCTTCGATCAGTTTGGCGAGACTTTCGACGCGCTTCTCCGACTCGCCTCGGGAAACGAAGTCGCGCAGACGCCGGATGATCTGGCCGGCCCGAAGCGCCTGCTCGGCGGCGCGGTCCATGGCATTTTCGATCTTCGATGCATTGGGATCCTGGCTGCCCGAAAGCAGCCGGCGCGAGCCTTTCATGTAGTTGCTGATGGCGGCAAGCGGCTGATTCAGTTCGTGCGCGAGCGCGGACGCCATCTCTCCCATGGCACTCAAGCGCGAGACGTGGACCAGTTCGGATTGCAATTCCTGGAGCCGCGCCTGGGTGTGCTGGTGCTCGGTCAGGTCGCGCACGAAACCAGTGAAGTATGGCGCCCCGCCCGATTGCATCTCACCGATCGTGAGATGCATCGGAAAGGTGGTTCCGTCCCGGCGTTTGCCGGTCACGATCCTGCCGATGCCGATGATGTGTCTCTCCCCCGTGGTTCGATAGCGCGCAAGATAGCTGTCGTGGCGGCCCCGATCCGGATTGGGCATCAACTCGCTGACGTTTTTGCCGATGGCTTCCTGCTCGGTGAAGCCAAACAGCCGCTCGGCCGCGGCGCTGAAGAATTGCATGGTGCCGTGACCGTCGATCACGATCATGGCGTCCGGCACCGTGTCGAGGATCGAGCGGAGATGGGTTTCGCGGGTTCGGAGCGCCGCTTCGAGCAGTTTCTCTTCGTTGATATCGAGAACGATCCCGCCGAGATGGCGGACGCCGGCCTCATCCCTCGGCATGCCACGGGCGCGAATCCATTGTCCCGATCCCGGACTTCCGCCAACCCTGAAGGAAACGTCCAGATTGCCGCCGCCTTCTGCGACCCGCCTGATCGCCTGATCCGTGCGTTCGCGATCCCTCGGTTCGAGCAGCGAAAGAAACAGCTGGTAGGTAACAGGCTCGACGTTGCCGATACCAAACAAAGCCCTGGTGGAGTCGGACCACGCCAGCTCGCGCGTGGAAAGATTGAGGTCCCAGGTTCCGACGCCGAATCCTTGCATTCGGAGCTCGAAATGCAGTTCCGAGGACGATCGAGTTATGCCGGTCACGCTCGAGCTTTCGCCTTCATTTTGTGCAGTCCCCCCACTCGTCTCAACCAGCCAGCGCCGGATTTGGCAATGCTACACATGGATAGCGACCCAGGAGTGACGTTGCCTCAAACTATGATGCCATATTCATAACTTCGTCAAATCGAGTACCCCGGCGCAAATTCGTCGCATCGGTCGCGACACCTGGCCGGCTATCTGTCGGGTGTTTGGCGACGCCCCACCGATGTCAGCACGGTTCGAGGCACTTTGATCTATCTCATCCCGCCTTCCAATTCAGCCTTTAGAAGGACCTGATGGTGGGTGGCAGCGGAGGGTTTGGATGACGTACGCGACCGTGATGGTCAGCCTGGCGTTTGATCAGCCGAACGAGGCGCGCCTCGAAGCGGCCGGCGAGGTCGCCGAACGCTTTGAGGCGGCCATTATCGGGATCGCGGCGTCGCAGTTTAGCCCACCCCTTTATTTCACGTCCGGGGAGCAGGCCCAGCATCTGATTGACCAGGGGCAGGCCTCAATCGAGAAGCGTCTCTCCGAGCTGGAGGGGCAGTTTCGCGCGGCGACGAAGAGTCGGGGCATCGATGTGGAATGGCGCTCCGCCATCGACTTCCCGGCGCGTTATATTCTGCAGCAGGCACGTTGCGCCGACATCATTGTCAGCGGCGCGGACAGGGGGGCGTTTTCGGACCCGCTCGCGTTTGTCAGCCCGAAGGATCTTGTGATGCAGGCCGGCCGGCCGCTGCTCATCGTGCCCGACAGCCTCGTCCGGTTCGATTTGCGAAGCGTTCTGGTGGCTTGGAAGGACACGCCGGAGGCGAGGCGGGCGATCGTCGATGCCCTGCCTTTGCTTCGGCGGGCCAAGGACGTCACGGTCGCAGAGATTCTGGAACAAGGCGGCAGCCGGTCCGCAGCCTTGTCGCGGCTCCGGGATGTTACGGCCTGGCTGTCGCGTCACGGTGTTGCCGCCTCCGCGCTGGTGCCCGACCCCAGGGAGGGCCGGGACGCGACGGTTCAATTGGACGGGATCGCCGCCGACGCCGGCGCCGGCATCGTTATCGCGGGCGCCTATGGCCATTCGCGGTTCCGCGAATGGATTCTCGGCGGCATGACGCAGCATCTGATCACTCCATCCGCGTGCTGCGTGGTGCTGTCGCATTAAGGGTTAACCGCCGAAACAGGATCGATTGGACAACGCCTTGTACAAATTCCTCGAAGCGACCGTTGCCGGTTACATGACGCGCACTGTCAAGACAGTGACGCGCGGCCTCACCGTGCGCGAACTCAGCGAAATGTTCGAGCGCGACGATTTCAACGCCTATCCGGTCGAAGAGGACGCCCAGGTCGTCGGCATTGTGACCAAGTTCGATTTGCTGAAGTGTTTTGTCTTCACGCCGAGCCAGATGGTTCCGCCGTATGAGCATTTGATGAACCGGGCTGTCGGCGATGTCATGATTTCGGAGTATATCTACGTCCGCACCGACACCAAACTGACGCGGGTGCTCCAGCTCATGGTTGAACATCGGATCCGGAGCGTTCCCGCCATCGACACCGAACATCAGTTGGCGGGGATCATCGCGCGCAGGGATGTTCTCAGGGCACTTGCGTCCTGTGCCGCGGCCGGCGCGTGACCGCGTCAGGCATCGCAAGCGCCGCGCCCGAAGCTGCCGCCATGGCCGGGCCTTGGCAGTATGGATGCTCTGCGCAACCAACTGATATCGCGAGTCAAAAAGACTTCCTGGTGGCCCGGTTGCGACCGTCCGGCGCCAAAATGGAACGAGCTTGATCTCGATCAAATCGCATTTCCCGGGATTATGGTTTTTAGATTTGTATCCTCAAGAGAGAATTCGCATGAGCCAGGCCCCAAACGCAAAATCCGTGACAATAGGTGAAAGCGGCTTGACGCTGATATTTGCGGCGACCGCCTTTCTCTGCATGGTCGCCGCGGCGAAAGCCGTCGATGCCCCGTTTGCATTCCATGCCTCGCTCGCCGCTGCCGCGAGCCTGGCATCGGTCTTTGTGATCCTCAACCGCTATTTCAACCGCGGCACGCTGCAGCCGCAGGAGCTCAACGGCAGGCCCAATTACAACATGGGCCCGGTGAAGTTTTCCGCTGTCATGGCGATGTTCTGGGGCATCGCCGGATTTACGGTCGGGCTCCTGATCGCTTCGCAGCTGGCTTGGCCGGCGCTCAATTTCGATCTGCCATGGACCAGTTTCGGCCGGCTGCGGCCGCTGCACACATCGGCCGTGATCTTTGCGTTCGGCGGCAATGTGCTGATCGCGACGTCGTTCTATGTCGTGCAAAAGACGTCCCGGGTTCGGCTCGCCGGCGATCTGGCACCATGGTTCGTCGTCGTCGGCTACAATTTCTTCATTCTCATCGCCGGCACCGGCTATCTGCTCGGGGTGACGCAGTCGAAGGAATATGCCGAGCCCGAATGGTATGCCGACCTCTGGCTGACCATCGTCTGGGTCACCTATCTCCTGGTGTTCCTGATGACGCTGGTGAAGCGCAAGGAGCCGCATATCTTCGTCGCGAACTGGTTTTATCTGGCCTTCATCGTCACCATCGCGGTGCTTCATCTCGGCAACAACCCCGCGTTGCCGGTGTCGGTGTTTGGTTCCAAGTCCTACATCGTCTGGGGCGGCGTGCAGGATGCCATGTTCCAGTGGTGGTATGGCCACAACGCGGTCGGATTTTTCCTGACCGCCGGCTTCCTCGGCATCATGTATTATTTCATTCCCAAGCGCGCCGAGCGGCCGATCTATTCGTACCGGCTGTCGATCATCCACTTCTGGTCGCTGATCTTTCTCTACATCTGGGCCGGCCCGCATCACCTGCATTACACGGCGCTGCCGGATTGGGCCCAGACCCTCGGCATGACCTTCTCGATCATGCTCTGGATGCCGTCATGGGGCGGCATGATCAACGGCCTGATGACGCTGTCGGGCGCCTGGGACAAGCTGCGCACCGATCCCGTGCTGCGCATGCTGGTGGTGTCGGTCGCGTTCTACGGCATGTCGACCTTCGAAGGCCCGATGATGTCGATCAAGGTCGTCAATTCGCTCAGCCACTATACCGACTGGACCATCGGCCATGTGCATTCGGGTGCATTGGGCTGGGTCGGTTTTGTCTCGTTTGGCGCGCTCTATTGCCTGTTCCCCTGGCTGTGGGATCGCAAGGGCCTCTACAGCCTCAAGCTCGTCAACTGGCACTTCTGGATCGCAACGATCGGCATCGTGCTCTACATCTCGGCGATGTGGGTATCGGGGATTTTGCAGGGCCTGATGTGGCGCGCTTATACGCCGCTCGGCTTCCTCGAATATTCCTTCATCGAGAGCGTCGAAGCGATGCACCCATTCTATATCATCCGCGCCGCCGGAGGAGGGCTGTTCCTGATCGGCTCGATGATCATGGCGTACAATCTCTGGATGACGGTGCGCGTGGGTGAAGCGGAAGTGCAGTCGCCCGTCGCTCTTCAGCCGGCGGAATGAGGAGCGGTTAAATGTCAGCCTGGACACGGCATCAAATCTTCGAAAAGAACTCGATCATCCTGATCGTCGGAATTCTCGCGGTGATCGCGATCGGCGGTCTGGTCGAGATCACCCCGCTGTTTTACCTGAAGAGCACGATCGAGGTGGTCGACGGTGTCAGGCCCTACACGCCGCTGGAGCTGGCCGGCCGCAACATCTACCTCCGCGAGGGGTGCTATCTCTGCCACTCCCAGATGATCCGGCCGTTGCGCGACGAGGTCGAGCGTTACGGTCATTTCTCGCTCGCAGCCGAGAGCATGTACGATCATCCGTTCCAGTGGGGATCGAAGCGAACCGGACCGGATCTGGCGCGGGTCGGCGCCAAATATTCCGACGATTGGCACGTGACCCATCTGACCAATCCGCGCGCCATCGTCCCCCAATCGGTGATGCCCGGATATCCGTTCCTGGCCGCCAACGAAGTCGACGCCGAGGCCCTCCCGGATCATCTGCGGACCCTTCGGGTGGTAGGCGTGCCGTATACGGATGACCAGATTGCCAATGCCGTCGCCGACCTGAAGGCGCAGGCCGATCCGGACAATCCGGGAGCCGATGCATTCGCCAAGCGCTATCCGAAGGCCGTGGCACGGAATTTTGACGGCAAGGCGGGCGCGCCGACCGAACTGGACGCGCTGATCGCCTATCTGCAGATGCTCGGCACCCTGGTCGACTTCAAGCTCTACAACGAAAAAGCAAATCTTCGCTGAGAAGGCTCAAACGATGAGTGCAATCCTGACGCTGGAGAATTTTACATCGAACTTCGTCGCGCATTTCTGGACGCCGATCTTCGTTGCAATTTTCATCGCAATCGTGACTTACGCCCTTTGGCCTCGCAACCGGGCGGCTTTCGACGAAGCCGCCAAGATGCCGTTGCGGGAGGAATGACAGATCATGACCGATCATAGCGAACTTGACAGGGTTTCCGGCACCACGACGACGGGCCACGAGTGGGACGGCATCAAGGAACTGAACACACCGCTGCCGCGGTGGTGGATCACGACCTTCTACTTATGCATCGTCTGGGCGATCGGGTACTGGATCGTGTATCCGGCGTGGCCGCTGTTGTCGGGCAATACCCCCGGCCTCCTGCACTATTCCTCGCGTGCGGACGTCGCGGTCGAGCTCGCCAATCTGGAAAAGATCCGCGGCGACAAGATGGTTACGCTTGGTGCGGCGTCGCTGGCGGATATCGAGAAGGACCCCGCGCTGCTCGCGCTGGCGCGGGCCCGCGGCAAGACCGTGTTCGGCGATAATTGCGCGCCCTGTCATGGCTCCGGCGCCGCCGGGGCGAAGGGCTATCCCAACCTCAACGACGACGATTGGCTGTGGGGCGGCACGCTCGACCAGATCATGCAGACGATCCGCTACGGCGCGCGCTCGGGCAATGCCAAAGATCACGAAGGTCAAATGCTTGCCTTCGGCAAGCAAGGCGTCCTGAAGCGGGAAGAAATCGTCACGGTCGCCAATTATGTCCGTTCGCTGTCGGGACTGCCGACGCGCCAGGGCTATGATGCGGCCGCGGGAGCCAAGCTTTTCGCCGATAATTGCGTGGCGTGTCATGGCGAAGGCGGCAAGGGAAATCAGGAGCTTGGGGCGCCTGACCTGACTGACAAGATCTGGCTTTACGGTTCCGACGAGGCCACCATCATCGAGACTATTACCAATGGCCGCGCCGGCGTCATGCCGGCATGGGAGGGCCGCCTCGATCCGTCCACGATCAAGGCGATGGCGGTTTATGTCCACTCGCTGGGCGGAGGGAAGTGATCGGGAGCCGCCGGGTACCGCGGCATACCCAGCGGTTGCTTGAGGTGGATCAACTGCGCATCTGAAGTTGAGCGTAGGCTCAAGGGCAAATGCGAGACGAGCGCCGCCCATGACCGCACCTGTACTGATCGCCGATGTCGGACCTGACGATGACGGCCCGCTCTATGCGGCCCAAAAGAAGGTCTATCCGCAGAGCGTTTCCGGCCACTTCCGCCGTATCAAATGGGGCCTGATGGCGTTCTGTCTCGGCGTCTATTACCTGCTGCCGTTCGTACGCTGGAATCGGGGCCTCGGTGCCCCCAGTCAGGCGGTGCTGGTCGATCTCCCCAACAGCCGCTTCTATTTCTTCTTCATCGAGCTGTGGCCGCAAGAGGTCTATTATTTTACCGGTCTGCTGATCGTCGCCGCGATCGCGCTGTTTCTGATGAACGCGTTGGGCGGACGGATCTGGTGCGGGTATCTCTGTCCGCAAACCGTATGGACCGACCTGTTCTACGCCGTCGAACGGTGGGTAGAGGGCGACCGCCGCGAGCGCATGCGAAAGGATGCCGCAGGCGGCACGCTGAGGCTGCGGCGCATGGCGGAGATCACACTCAAGCATTTCATCTGGCTGATGATCGCATGGTGGACGGGTGGCGCCTGGGTTCTTTACTTCAACGATGCGCCGACGCTGGTGCAACAGCTTCTGACGTTTCAGGCGCCGATGCTGGCCTATATCTGGATCGGGATATTGACCACGACGACCTACGTGCTTGCGGGTTTCATGCGGGAGCAGGTCTGCGTCTACATGTGCCCGTGGCCGCGTATTCAGGCTGCGCTCACCGACGAATGGGCGCTCAATGTCACCTATAAATACGACCGCGGGGAACCGCGTACTTCCTTGAAGAAGGCCAGGGAATTAAGGGCGCAGGGCGAGACCGTCGGCGACTGCATCGATTGCTATCAATGCGTCGCGGTCTGTCCGACCGGGATCGATATCCGCGATGGCGCGCAACTCGGCTGCATCCAGTGCGGCCTGTGCATCGATGCCTGCGACACGGTGATGCGCAAGGTCGGCCGCGAACCCCGCCTGATCGGATATGACAACGACATCAATATCCACCGGCGTCAGGCCGGCAAGCCGCAAATCTATCGCTTCGTCAGGCCGCGAACCGTCGCGTACTGCGCGATGATCGCGGCGGTCGGCGCGATCATGCTCTATGCCCTGCTGACGCGAACGCTGCTCGATGTCAACGTGCTGCATGACCGCAATCCGCTTGCCGTCAAGCTGAGCGACGGCTCCATTCGCAACGCCTATACGGTTCGGCTCTTGAACAAGCGAGGCTTCGATCGGGTGATCGCGATCGACGTCGATGGGCCGGTCAACGCGACGGTTCATGTCGTCGGCGCCGATTCCGTTACGCCGGACCGGCCCATGATCGTTCTCGGGCGGGATCAGACCACCGAACTGAGAGTTCTGGTGACGGCGCCATCGGAAAACAACCCTGAGAAATCGGTCCCGGTGACGTTCCATGTTACCGATATCGGGCTCGGTGAGGTTGCGTCGGCGACCGACAATTTCGTTTCTCCATGAGATTCCCCGGGAGTTTGGCATGAGTAGATCGCTGGTTGCACCGAAACCGTTGACCGGGGGCAAGGTGCTTTTCATGCTGGTGGCGTTTTTCGGCGTGGTATTCGCCGTGAACTTCCTGATGGCGAAGCTCGCCATCGACACCTTGCCCGGCACCGAGGTCGACAGCGCCTATAGCGCCAGCCTGGCTTACGAGAAGGAGATCGCCGCGGCCCACGACCAGGACGCGCGAAACTGGAAGGTCGACGCGCATATCGAGCGTGGCCCGGATGGCAGCGCAACCGTGCGGGTCGAGGCGCGCGACAACAGCGGGCAGCCGATGTCCGGGTTGACGTTTCAGGGCCGCCTCGAACGGCCGACCGACCGGCGAGCCGACCAGGCCGTTACGCTTGCAGAAATCGGCGGCGGCATCTATCGCGGCAGCGCGCCGCAGGTCGGACCCGGACAATGGGATCTGGTGCTCGAAGGCGACGCGGCGGGGCAACGGATGTTCCTGTCGAAGAATCGCGTGATGTTGAACTAGGAACGCCGCATGATGCAGTCGACGCGGGATTTTTCACATTACGTCAGAGAGGCGGGCCCGGGCCTCTCCCGCATCGACCTTGCCGTTGAAGGCGTCAGTTGCGCCGGATGCATGTCCAAGATCGAGCGCGGGCTCCAGGCGCTGCCGGACGTCACGCTGGCGCGGGTCAATCTCACCGACCGCCGCGTGGCGCTGCAATGGAAGCAGGGCGCGCTCGATCCGGCGCGCTTCATCGACCGGCTCGCCGAGCTCGGATACAAGGCCTATCCGTTCGCAACCGAAAGCGCCGAGGCCGCCGAAGCCGCACAGTCGCGCTTCCTGCTGCGCTGTCTCGGGGTCGCGGCATTCGCAACCATGAATGTGATGATGCTGTCGGTTCCGGTATGGTCAGGCAGCGACATGATGTCCGAGCAGCGCGATTTCTTTCACTGGCTGTCGGCGCTGATCGCGCTGCCGGCCGCGGCCTATGCGGGTCAGCCGTTCTTCAAATCGGCATTTCGCGCGCTGCGCACCCGCAACGCCAATATGGATGTTCCAATCAGTATCGGCGTCATTCTGGCGCTGGCGATGTCGATCGTCGAGACCATCAACCACGCCGAGCACACCTATTTCGATGCGGCGATCATGCTGCTGACATTTCTGCTGGTCGGGCGCTATCTTGATCAGAGCATGCGGCGGCGGACCCGGGCGGTGGCGGCCAACCTTGCCGCGCTCAAGGCCGAAACCGCCACCAAGTTTGTCGGGGCCGACGAAATCTCGGAAGTGCCGGTGGCGGCGATTGATCCCGGCGACATCGTGCTGCTGCGGCCGGGCGAACGCTGCGCGGTGGATGGCACCGTGATCGAGGGGCGATCGGAGATCGACCAAAGCCTGATCACCGGCGAGACCCTGCACGTCGCGGCGGGTCGCGGCACCGCGGTCTATGCCGGCTCCCTCAACATCTCGGGGACACTGCGGGTCCGGGTTTCCGCGGCCTCGGAAGGCACGCTGTTGGCCGAGATCACCCGCCTGCTCGACAATGCGTTGCAGGCGCGCTCCCGCTATGTGCGGCTCGCCGACCGGGCATCCCGGCTCTACGCGCCGGTGGTGCATGCGACCGCGTTGCTGACCATGCTTGGCTGGGTTCTGTTGGGCTTAAGCTGGCACGATGCCATCGTCATCGGCATCGCCGTCCTCATCATCACCTGCCCCTGCGCGCTGGGGCTGGCGATACCGACCGTGCAGACCGTCGCCTCCGGAGCGATGTTCAGGGCGGGCGTGCTGCTCAATTCCGGCGATGCCATCGAACGGCTGGCCGAGGTCGATCATATCATCTTCGACAAGACCGGAACGCTGACGCTGCCGGACCTCGAAGTCGCCAATGCCGCTGCGATCCCCCGCGATGTGTTGGGTATTGCCGGGCAGCTGGCGCTGGCCAGCCATCATCCGATAGCGGTGGCAGTGGCGCAGGCGGCCGGCGCGAAATCGCCGCTGCCAGGGGCGGTCGAAGAACCCGGACAGGGGGTGCGCGGCACTTTCCGCGGCGAGGAGGTAAGGCTCGGCCGGCCGTCGTTCTGCGCGGCAGAGCCATTAGCCGATGGCAGCGCCAAGCTCGATCCGGAAGCCTCGATCGTTGCCTTCAGCCTTGGCGAGGCAAAATACCTGTTTTCGGTCCGGCAGGGGCTGCGCCCGGACGCGCGGGCGACGATTGCCGCGCTACGGAAGCGGCAAATCATGGTTGAAATTCTCTCTGGCGATCGCGAGCCGGCGGTGCAGGCAGCCGCGCGGGCGCTTGGGGTCAGCGAGTGGCGGGCCGGCGTCACCCCGGCCGACAAGATCGCCCGCATCGAAGAGCTGAAAGCCCGCGGCTTCAAAGTCATGATGGTCGGTGACGGCCTGAATGACGCGCCATCGCTGGCCGCGGCGCATGTGTCGATGTCGCCGATCAGCGCAGCCCATCTCAGTCAGGCGACCGCCGACCTGGTTTTCCTGGGCAAGCCCTTGGCGCCGGTGGTTGCGGCGATCGATCTGTCGCGCCAGGCCGGGCATCTGATGCGGCAGAACCTCTGGCTTGCGGTCGGATACAATCTGCTGGCGGTCCCGATTGCCATCACCGGCGTCGTGACCCCGCTGATCGCAGCAGTGGCGATGTCGGGCTCCTCGGTACTGGTGATGCTGAACGCGCTGCGTGCCCGCCGCGGCGGGCCCGGAAGATCGCCATGGAAGTGATGGTCATTCTGGTGCCTCTGGCGCTGGGCCTCGGGCTGGTCGGACTGCTCGGTTTTCTCTGGTCACTCAAGAGCGGCCAATATGACGATCTCGAAGGCGCGGCGTGGCGCGCCATCGCCGACGATGACGAGCCGGCACCGCGGACGCCGGCGGATTGAGGGGCTAGCTATGCTAGCTCCCGCGCGGCAACGTCAGCCGCGTCGTCAGCAGCGCGGCAACCGCCAGCGACGCGCCGACGCCGGCGATGCAGGCGATCCAGCCGAAGTGGTCGAACAACTGGCCCAGCACTGCGGTGCCGACGAGGCCGCCCAGGAAATAGCAGGCAAGATAGGTACCGCTCGCGACGCCGCGATTTTCACTTGCCGCCTGTCCGACGAAACCGGTCGCCGCGGCCTGGGCGAAGAACGTGCCAGCGCCGACCAGCACCATCCCGGTGACCACGTTCGCCAGATGCGCGGACAGCATCAGCGGCAGGCCGATGGCCGCGACCGCCAGCGCGCCCCAGATTGCCGGCCGGGTTCCGAAGCGTGTGACGGCCTTGCCCGCCAGCAAGGTGGTTGCGATGGAGGGCAAGAAGACAAAATAGACGAAGCCGAGATCCATTCGTCCGAGCGACAGCGGCGGACGCACCAGCACGAAGTTCACGAAGGTGAAGGTCCCGATGAAGGCGAACAGGATACAGAAGCCGATGCCGAAGGCCGAGCGAAGTTTCGGATTGCGCCAATGCGCGATCATTGCCGCGAGCGGCGATGGCGACATCGGCATCGAGGCCATCGGCTGCACACGCTCGATCGTAAAGTAGACCAGAACCGCGCCGGCGAGATTCAACAGCGCGAAGAAATAGAAATTCGATGCCAGCCCGAGCGCATAGGAAATAGGGGACAGACCACTATTTAGCAACTTTGCACCGTGTGGTGCCGGGTGGGGACGAAGCGATGCCTCGATGACGTCAGCGTCAGTGGTCTTTGCGTCGGCGGCTGCCGTCGCGCATCGGCCGGTCTTGCAAACGGTTCGGCCCAGCGCTGGCGCGTTCGGTTTCTTTGCGCGGTGGACGTCCGGCCTGGCCCGGGGTCACGCGGCGTCCGAGCATGGCGGCGATCTTCTCCTGAAACCGCGCCGCGCCGAGAACGAATCCGCCATTGGTTGCCGCGCGGATCTCGTTGACAACGGCCTCGTCGAACGCCTCGCGGAACAGCGCCCGATAGGCTTCGTGGCGCGCTTCCGGGCGACGGCCGAGCCGCACGTATTGGTCGTGCGGTTCGATCAGATGGCTCGCCATGCCTTCGGCGTTGATCCGGTAACTCGACCACCGGTATTGCCGGGGATGGCTCGCCATGCCGGCGCGGTGGGGATTGAGCTCGATGTAGCGATAGCAAGCGAGCACGTAGCGTTCCGACTGGGCGAGGCAGGAGCGGAAGCGCCCTTCCCATAGCGTTCCGCTGCGCCGGTAGGTCCGGTTCACGTGCTGGACATAGCGCTGCCCCAGATGCTTCATCAAGAGCGCGCAGCCGTCGGCCTTTCGCGGTGTCAGCAGCAGGTGGACGTGATTGGTCATGAGGCAGTAGGCGTGGACCGCGCACTCGAACTTCGCAGCCAGGGCCTGCAAGTGTGCCAGATAGAGTTCATAGTCGGCATCGGCGAAGAAGCAGGCGCCGCGGTTGTTGCCGCGCTGAATGATGTGGACCGGCACCTCGGCGACGGTGATCCGGGAACGACGGGGCATGGCGACTCCAGCGACGGCGATGGCGGAAGGAAAGTAAAGTAGCACGA
>NZ_JBEKXH010000029.1:0-27573 GCF_049512235.1 Bradyrhizobium sp. | reverse complement strand
CGTGCGGGAATGCCGGGTGTTTTCCGGTGCCTCGCTGTGAATACTCGTGTGCGTGATGGCCGTTTTCTGCACGCGAGGCTGCGGGTGCCACTGGGCATCCGGCATTCCCCACGCCCTCTGTTCTCTGAGGGCGGTTAAGTTTCCTGGCAAAGCCCGGGCGCCTCGCGCCGCGGGGCGATTATTGGCGTCTGGAGCTTGCGGATTTCGTCATGCCCGGGCTAAAGCGCCAACGGGGCCGCGCGAAGCGCACCCCGATCACAGGCTCCGCGCTTCTTGGCGCTTTCGGCCACGACGAAAAATGAAATCATGCGCGTAGCTTTTTTAAAATTGTATCGGAGCGTCTCGGTGGCCAAGAAGAACAAAGGTGAGGCGAACAGGGCGCCCACAAGGGGCGCCCCTACGCCATGTCGATCCCGCAGGGGCGACCCTTGTGGTCGCCCTCTATCGGCGAACAGGGCGCCCAAAACGGGCGCCCCCACACCACGTCGATCCCGCAGGCGCGACCCTGGTGGTCGCCCTCCATCGACGCCCCCACATTTCATCCAAACGAGTCAGAAAGGCTGGCAGGGCTCAGCGATGGACAATCACCATCCGGAGCGGCATCCTGCCGGCGAAAATCGACCAAAACTTGAACGTGCGCGGGTTGCCCGCGCCGGGAAAACCATCAGGGATCAAACATGATAAGAACTCGATTTACCGAACTCGTGGGCGTCGAACACCCGATCGTGCAGGGCGGCATGCAGTGGGTCGGACGCGCCGAACTGGTGGCCGCGGTCGCCAATGCCGGCGCGCTCGGCTTCATTACCGCGCTGACGCAGCCGACGCCGGAGGATCTGACCAGGGAGATCGCGCGCTGCCGCGGCCTGACCGACAAGCCGTTCGGCGTCAATCTGACCATTCTGCCCTCGATCAAGCCGCCGCCATACGCGGAATATCGCCAGGCCATCATCGAGAGCGGCATCAGAATCGTCGAAACCGCCGGCAACAAGCCGCAGGAACACGTCACCGAATTCAAAAAGCATGGCATCGTGGTCGTCCACAAATGCACCAGCGTCCGCCATGCGCTATCGGCGGAGCGCATGGGGGTCGACGCCATCTCGATCGACGGTTTCGAGTGCGCAGGGCATCCGGGCGAGGACGATACCCCCGGCCTCATCCTGATTCCGGTGGCCGCCGACAAGATCAAAATTCCGATGATTGCCTCCGGCGGCTTCGGCGACGGCCGCGGCCTGGTCGCGGCACTTGCGCTCGGCGCCGAGGGCATCAACATGGGCACGCGCTTCATGTGCACCAAGGAGAGCCCGATTCATCAGCTGATCAAGGAAAAGATCGTCGCCAATGACGAGCGTGAAACCGACCTGATTTTCCGCACCATGCGCAACACCTCGCGGGTCGCCAGGAACGCGGTGAGCCAGCAGGTCGTCGCGCTGGAAAAACAGGGCGCGGCCTTCGAGCAGGTTCGCGAACTCGTGGCCGGCGCGCGCGGCAGGATGGTCTATGCGACGGGCGATGCCGACGAGGGCATCTGGTCCGCCGGCCAGGTGCAGGGACTGATCCACGATATCCCGAGTTGCGCCGAACTGGTGTCGCGGATCATGCATGAGGCGGAAACCATTATTCGGTCCCGGCTCGAGGCCATGATGTCCGGCGCCCGCCGCCAGGCCGCGGAATAACACCCGGGCTTGCCCAACCGCATGATCTCATGAAAGCCGCAAGATGAAAGCCGCAAGATGAAAGCCTATGTGTACGGCGCCCATGGCGCTGCCATTACCGAAGTCGCAAGACCCGCGCCGAAAGGCACGCAAGTGCTGGTTCGCGTGCGCGCCTGCGGCCTCAACCGCGCCGATCTCGGCATGACCCGGGGGCATGCGCACGGCAACGCCGGCGGCGTCGGCACCGTGCTGGGAATGGAATGGGCGGGCGAGATCGCCGGACTCGGACCCGAGGCCAAAGGTGTTGAGGTCGGCGATCGGGTAATGGGATCGGGCGCCGCCGCGTTCGCGGAATATACGCTCGCCGATCACGGCCGGCTGTTTCGCACCCCCTCGAACATGAATTTCGAGGAGGCCGCCACGCTACCCGTCGCGCTCGCCACCATGCACAACGCGGTGGTGACCAACGGCGCCTTGCAACCGGGCCAGTCGGTCTTGATTCAAGGTGCCAGTTCCGGTGTCGGCCTGATGGCGCTGCAGATTGCAAGGTTCAAGGGCGCCGGGCTCGTGGTCGGATCCTCGACCGACGCGGTGCGCCGCGGGCGGCTGAAGGAATTCGGCGCCGACCTGGCGGTAGATTCCAGCGATCCCGGCTGGGTCGAGCAGGTCTTGAAAGCAACCAACGGCGACGGCGTCGACCTGATCGTCGATCAGGTCTCCGGCAAGGTCGCGAGCCAGAACCTAGCCGCCACCAGGATCAAGGGCCGCATCGTCAATGTCGGCCGGCTCGGCGGCGCCCACGCCGATTTCAACTTCGACCTGCACGCCGCGCGCCGCATCAATTATATCGGCGTCACCTTCCGCAGCCGCACGATCGAGGAAATCCGCGAGATCTTTGACGAGGTCCGCCGGGATATCTGGCCGGCGGTGGAAGCGCGAAAGCTGCAACTGCCGATCGACAAGGTGTTTGCCTTCGACGATATCGGCAAGGCGTTCGAGCACATGGAGGCCAACAGGCATCTCGGCAAGATCGTCGCGACGCTGTAAGCGCGGAGCGCTGGCCTCCTCGGCAGTTTCTAATTCCGCATGTGATCGGCGCTTCAATCTTATACGATCGGCTGCTAAACCCCGGCCCATGAACCACCCCGATCAAAACGCAAAATCCCGCGTCGCGGCGATCTCGGTATTTGCCAGCGCCGGGATGGCTGCGGCCAAATTCGTGGTCGGCATCGCCATCGGCAGCCTCGCGCTGATCTCCGAAGCCCTGCACTCGTCGGTCGACGTGGTCGCGACCATCGTCACCTGGATGGTGGTGCGAGTCTCCGACCTCCCCGCCGACAAGGAACATCATTATGGTCACGGCAAATTCGAAAGCGTGTCAGCGCTGGGCGTGATCGCCATGCTGTATGTGCTGGCCGGCGGCATCCTGGTCGAATCCTACAGCCGTCTGCGCGAAGGCGTAGCACCGCCGACAATCTCGGCGATCCCGTTTATCGTGCTCCTGGTGGACATCGCGGTGAATCTCTGGCGCGCGCGCGCGCTGCATCGCGCGGCGCACGATACCAAGAGCCAGGCGCTGGCCGCCGACGCCTTGCATTTCGCCTCCGACGTGCTTGGCTCGGTCGCCGTCATCATCGGGCTTGGGCTTTCCGGACTGGGCTATGCCTGGGGCGACTCCGCCGCCGCTATCGGGGTAGCGATCATGATCGCGCTGTTGGGACTGCGGATGGCGCGCTCCACCGTCGAAACGCTGCTTGACCGCGCGCCCGAAGGCGCCTCGGAAAAGGCCGCGGCCGCCATCAGGGCGGTACAGGGCGTGGTCGATGTCGAACGCTTGAGGGTGCGGATGGTCGGATCGACGCACTTCATCGATGCCATCGTTCAGGTGCCGCGTACCTATCCGATCGACCGGGTCGAGCAGATCAAGCGCAAGGCGGAAGCCGCGGTCGCAGGCGCGCTTGACGATGCCGATCTGACATTCACGGCCGTGCCGGTCGCACGCGACAATGAAAGCATACGGGAACGCATCATGGTGATCGCCCGCAATTCCGGTCTCGCCGTCCATCACGTCACGGTGCACGATCTCGGCGGCAAGCTCACCGTCAGCATCGACCTCGAAGTCGACGGCGACATGGCGCTGACGGCAGCGCACGACATCGCCCAGGATCTGGAGCGAAACATTCGCGATGAATTCGGCGAGGACGTCGAAGTCGACACCCACATCGAGCCGCTGGAACCGGAATTGCCGCTCGGAACCGACGCCGCGCCCGCGCGCGTCGAAGCCATCGCGACGGCGCTGTCACGCTTCGCCGCCGATGGCGAGATCCATGACATCCATAGCGTGCGGGTGCGCAATACTGACGCCGGTGAAATCGTGAACTTCCACTGCCGCGCCGCGCCCTCGATGAGCGTGATCAAGGTCCACGAAAACGTCGACGCGATCGAGCACGCGTTGCGCCGCGCATTTCCGACCGTGAAACGCGTCATCAGTCACGCCGAGCCGCCCGACGCTTAGACGAAATCCGAATCCCCGGTTTGCACGTTCCCCTTTCGGACTCGCGCAGCAGGTATTTTTGCGGGCGTTTCGGGCACCGATTCGGTGTCGGACAACAATTATTTTCATTAAGGAATCGTTGACTCTCGACAGCCCCCGAAAACTGGATTCAAATCAACTTGATTCGGAAGCGGCTGGGGTCCTTCCGAGCAGGAATAGAGGTTTTTCCTTGGGGGCCAATGGCATGGTGCGCGCGCACGCGGCGAGTGCCTGCGTCCAGTCCGATTCGATCAAGGGATTGGCGCAGTCGATCGCGAAACCTGCCTATCATAGGCTGTTGATAGCGGAGCCTGCGCTTCGCCGTGCCGTGCCCACTTTGATCATTGCCTTCCTGATTACCATTTGCCTGGGCGCGTTCGTGCAGGTGCTCGAACAGAACCGGCAAAAACGCGCCTCCCTCAAGCGCGACCTTGCGGCGCTCGCCGACCTGCTCGTCGAACGGATCGACCGCATCGTTTCGGCTCCGGACGATCGCGCGGCATTGGAGCGGCTGCAACTTCTGCTGCCCGGCATGGTTCCGTCCTGGGGCGCCGCCGTTGGCCGGCACATCATTGTCACCGGCGCGGACATGCGCATTCTCGCCCGCGTCCCGATCGAAGCCGGCCTCGGCGAGCTCGACCGGGTATTCGACATCGCGGCGCCGCCCCCGAGCGCGCCGGGACCGCAAGCCGGCGCAACCGACATCACCTTGCCGAGCGGCCGCGCCGCGCTGAGCATCCGGCAAGCCGTTAAATCGCTGCCGGGCCATGTCATCATCATCCAGGAAAAGGTCGATTCGCTTTGGGGATCGGACGCCGCTCTGTCGGTGACGCTTTCCGCGACCACCGGATTTGTCGTGCTCATCCTTGGCTTTGCATTCCACTGGCAGTCGACGCGCGCGCGCGAAGGTGACCTCATCAACGACGCCGTGCGCAGCCGTATCGATACCGCGCTCAACCGCGGCCGCTGCGGATTGTGGGATTGGGACCTGTCGCGCGGCAGAATCTTCTGGTCGCAGTCGATGTTCACGATGCTGGGCCTCGACACCCGCAGCGACCTCTTGACATTCGGCGAGGTCAACGCGCTGGTTAAGTCCGACGACATCGACCTGTTCGCGATCGCCGATCAGCTGATTTCCTCGAAGATCGATCACATCGACCAGACCTTCCGCATGCAGCACACCGACGGCCACTGGATCTGGCTACGCGTGCGCTGCGAACTCAGCCACGGCGCCGGCGATGCCGGAATGCACCTGATCGGCATTGCCGTCGATATCACCGAGCAAAAGAGCCTCGCCGAGAAGACGGTGGAGGCTGACCTACGCCTGCGCGACGCGATCGAGACCATTCCGGAAGCCTTCGTGTTGTGGGACGCATGGGATCGCCTGGTACTCTGCAACTCGCACTTCCAGCGCCTGCACAAGCTGCCGGATTCGGCGGTCACGCCGGGGACATCCTATGAAACCGTGATTGAAGTCGGCAGCATGCCGGAGATCCGCAGCCGGCTGCACGATACCGGCGCCCCGGCGCCGGGCGCGCGCACCTTCGAGGCGCAGCTCGAAGACGGCAAATGGCTGCATATCAGCGAACGCCGCACCAAGGACGGCGGCTATGTCTCGGTCGGCACCGACATCACCCGCATCAAGGAGCATGAACAGAAATTGGTCGACAACGACCTGCGCCTGCGCGCCACCGTGATCGATCTGAAACGCTCGCAGTCCGAACTCGAACGGCAGGCCATCGAGCTCGCCGATCTCGCCGAGAAATACTCCGAGGAAAAAACCCGCGCCGAGGAAGCCAACCAGACCAAATCCAGATTCCTCGCCAATATGAGCCACGAGCTGCGTACCCCGCTCAATGCCATCATCGGCTTCTCCGAGATCATGGAAAGCGGGATGTTCGGCAAGCTCGGATCGGAAAAATATCAGGAATACTGTCACGACATTCTCACCAGCGGCCACTATCTGCTCGAAGTCATCAACGACATACTGGATATGTCGAAGATCGAAGCCGGCCGAATGAAGCTCGACATGGAGCAACTCGACCTGTCGAAGACGCTGGCGGAATCGCTCAAGGTGGTATCCGGGCGCGCCGCGGACAAAAATCTGGCGCTCAACGCCGATTTCAAGGGGACCATTTCGGTGGTGGCGGACCGCCGCGCGATCAAGCAGATCATCGTCAACCTGTTGTCCAACGCGGTCAAATTCACGCCAGATGGCGGCAAGGTGGTGGTTCGCAGCCGCCTTGTCAGCGATTCAATCCTGCTGATGATTGCCGACACCGGTATCGGGATCGCGCCGCAATCGCTGTCGCGGCTCGGCAGACCTTTCGAGCAGGTCGAGAGCCAACTCACAAAAACCTATCACGGCTCCGGGCTTGGACTGGCGATTGCGCGATCGCTGACCCATCTGCACGGCGGATCTATGCGGCTGCGCTCGAAGCTCGGCGCCGGTACCGTCGTCTGCGTGTCGCTGCCGCGCGACGCGCGCAAGGCCCGGGCGAAGATGTCGGTGGCGGCCTGAACAGGCATATGCGCCTCGATTCTTTGCCATCTCGGGGCGGGCGGCGCGGGACTCGATCCCGAGGTCCGGGATGCCTGCGCGGCGCTCAGAGACGCCTGAGCGCGGGCCTCAGCTGCGTCGCCCCGACCAGATCGCGGAAAACCCGGCGCACCTCGCTCTGGGTCTCCTTGACGCGCGCCTCGAGCGATGAGAAATCCGGTGCGTCGCCGGCCCGCGCCAACACCCGCAACAGATCATCTCCCGCCGTGCCCGGATTGAATCTTTCGCTGACGCAGAGCCGCAGAATTTGGGTGAGGTCATGATAGAGCCGCGCCGCCGGGCGCAGGATCTCCGCGGCCGGTTGCGACAGCACGCCGAGCCGGGCTGCATTGTCCAGCACGTGCAGCGTCGAGACGTCGAGGATGTCGGGCGTGGCGGCGGCGTGAACGAGCTGGAGGTATTGTGCAATGAAATCGATATCAACCATGCCGCCCGCGGCATATTTCAGGTCCCAGACGTCTTTTTCGCCCTTTTCCAGCGCAATGGCCCGGCGCATCTCCGCTACATCATTGGCGACGCTGGCTGCGTCGCGCGGCCGTGTCAGCACCTCGCGGATGATTTTTCCGATTCGGTCAGCGAATTCCGGCGACGCCGAAATCACCCGCGCGCGGGTCAGCGCCATATGCTCCCAGGTCCAGGCCTCCCGATCCTGGTATTCGGCGAAGGATTTGAAGTGCGACGCCATTGGGCCGGCCCGGCCGGACGGGCGCAGCCGCATGTCAATCTCGTAGAGCACACCATAATTTGTCCGCGTCGTAAACGCGCTGATCAGCCGCTGGGTGAAGCGCGCAAAATAATGCGCGCCATGCAACGAACGCGCGCCGTCGGAATCCGGGTGCGCGGCATCGAAATCATAGAGCAGGATCAGATCGAGATCGGAGGAGGCCGTCATTTCGCGGCTGCCAAGTCTGCCCATCGCAAGGACGGCGGTCTCCTGCCCCTTGATGCGGCCGTGCTGAGCCGCGAACCGATCGGTTACCAGCCCGTGCACGGTATGGACGATGCCCTCGGCGACATCGGCGAATGCGATGCTGGCTTGTTGTGCCGAGACCGTGCCGGACAGGATCCGGGCGCCGATCAGGAACAGGCTTTCCTGGCCGAACAACCGCAATCGATCGAGAAACTCTTCGTAGGAAATCGCCTCCGCAAGCGTCGCCGCCAGCCGCGTGGATAATTCGCGCCGGTCCGGCATCGCACCGAAGAAGCGCGGATCGATCAATCCGTCCATGATCTGCGGCTGCCGCGCCAGCGTGTCGCCGAGCCGCGGAGCGGCGCCGAGGATGAGCGCTACCAATGCGACGAGGTCGCGGTTCTGGCTGAGCAGCGAAATCAGCCGCCAGCCGCGCTGCAGCGCCTGCAGGAAGCGGTCGAAGGCCGTCACCGCGCTGTCCGGCTCCTCGGCGCGCGCCAGGCCGTCGATCAGCGCCGGCACAAACTCGACGAAGGCGTCTCGCGTCGCCCCCATCCTGAGCGCGCGGTAGTCGCCGGCGATCCATTGCCGCACTGTCTGCGCCACCATGATCGGCTTCTTGAAGCCGAGCCAGGCCAGGTGTTCGAGCAGGCGCGGATCCTCCGGACCGGCGCTGTAATCCACATCCGGCAGTTTCGCGGTCCCGGTCGGATCACCTTCGAACAGTTTCGCGTAATGCCCCTGCACAACCTTGAGATGACCGAGTAAATCGCCGGCGAAAGCCGCGCGGCTGTCGTATCCGAAAAAGCAGGCGAAGCGCTCCATCGCCTCGACATCGTCCGGCAGGCTATGGGTCTGCTCGTCCGCCACCATCTGCAACCGATGTTCGACCCGCCGCAGGAACTGATAGGCCGCGGTCAGTTCGTCGCGGGCTCGGAACGTGATCCAGTTGCTCGATGCCAGCACATCGAGCGCTTCGAGCGTCGGCCGCACCCGCAATTCGGGATGCCGGCCGCCGGCGATCAATTGCTGGGTTTGCGCAAAAAATTCGATTTCGCGGATACCTCCTCGCCCGATCTTGACATTGTGACCTTCAACCGCGATCTCGGTTTGCCCGCGATAGGTCTGCATCTGCCGCTTCATTTCATGTACGTCGGCGAGCGCCGCGAAATCCAGATGCTTGCGCCAGACAAAGGGCGCGATTTCCGCGATCAGCGCCTCGCCAGCCCTGAGGTCGCCGGCGCATGGCCGGGCCTTGATCATGGCTGCGCGTTCCCAGGTCCGCCCTTCCCGTTCGTAGTAATACAGTGCCGATTCGGTCGAAATGGCCACCTGTGTCGAAGCCGGATCCGGCCGCAGCCGCAGGTCGACGCGGAACACGTAGCCGTCGCCGGTGCGCTGCTGCAGAAGCCGGGCGAGGGCCTGCGTGACGCGGACGAAAAACGGATGCGGCTCGATACCTGGCGCCAGCGTGGGCGCCCTCTGGTCAAAGAATACGATCAGATCGATATCACTGGAAAAATTCAGCTCGCCTGCGCCCATCTTGCCCATCGCGAGCACGATCAGGCCGCTATCTTGCTCAGGGTAATCGGGATGGGGCGGCGACAGCCGGCCTCGCGCGGCTTCGTGGCGCAGGACATGACGCAGCGCCGCCTGCACCGCGGCAACCGCCAGTTCGGTCAGCGCCGCCGTCACCCGCATCACCGGCCAGACGCCGCCGATGTCGCAGAGCGCAATCAAGAGCGCGGCCTCCGATTTCATGCGGCGGAGCATTTCCATCGCATCGGCTTCGCTCGATGCTGCCGAAACGTCGCGGCAAGTGCTTTCGATCAGCTCTGCCAGATGCCGTTCCGGTTCGCAACTCAGCATCCGGATCGCGCGCGCCCCGCTGGCGCGAACCAGATCGAACAGATAGGGCGAGGCTTCAGCGAGGCCCGAAATAATGGCTTTCGCGCGGGGAAATCGGGCAAAAATATCGCCGATCGCAGCCGCCTGCTCCGCGGCGAGATCGGTCACCCAGTCTGTCAGTCGCTGCTCGGCTTTTTCGCGAGCGGAGACGTGCGGTCCGTCCACGAACCGCGCGGCCAGACGATGTCGGTCCGCGTCGCCGTCAGCGGATGAATTCATGCCACCTTCTGTGGCACAGCAAGCGTTTGAGCCGCAAGCCTGTCGCTGACGCCCACCCGCGCCGGTATTGCCAATATCGCCGATAGCCCGGGGTGAGCATCGGCGAGCCGGAGTTCACCGCCATGCAGCGTCGCCACCGCCGACGCCAGACTTAATCCAAGCCCCGAGCCGGGCTGGGTACGGCTCGCCTCAAGCCGCACAAATCGCTCCACCGCATGTTTGCGGTCGGCCTCCGGGATCCCCGGCCCGTGATCGGTGACGCTGAACAGGACCTGGTCACCGTCGCGCCTTGCCTCGATCACGATATCCCTGCTGTCGGCCGTGGCGACGGCATCGGCGCTCAACGATTGCGGCGCCGGCACCGGTTTGCCATACTTGATCGCATTCTCGACCAGGTTGGCCAGCGCCTGGCTGATCAATTCGCGATTGCCGTGGAGTGGCGCGGACACCGTTTTGACCTGCAGGGTCATGCCGTCGTCTTCCGCGAGCGGCTCGTATAGCTCATGAATACCGTTGGCAACGTCGGCGGCGTCGAAGTCATCCATGTCACCGCTCGCCTGCCCGGATTCGGCGCGCGCAATCATCAACAGGGCGTTGAAGGTCCGGATCAAGCCGTCGGATTCCTCGATGGTCCGTTCCAGCGCGCTACGGTACTCCGCCTCGCTGGCGGATTTCGCCAGCGCCTCTTCGGCACGATTGCGCAATCGGGTCAGCGGCGTCTTGAGATCGTGGGCGATATTGTCGGACACTTCCTTCAACCCCATCATCAGGGCCTCGATCCGCTCCAGCATGGCATTGAGATTCTCGGCCAGACGGTCGAGTTCGTCGCCGCTTCGCCCGACCGGCAACCGCCCGCTCAAATCGCCCGACATGATGCGTTGGGTGGTGCCGGTCATGGCATCGATACGCCGCAACACACGCCGCGCAACAAATATGCCGCCGCCAAGGCCCAGCACCACGACGATCAACACCGACCATTGCGCGGCCTTGGCGATGATGCCGAACATCCGCCGGCGCTCCTCCAGATCGCGCCCGATCAACAGACGGAAGCCGCCGCTGAGCTCGCTGACGTGCACGAGCGCGCGATGGTATGCGTTGTCCTGCTCGTCGAGCCGCCGATAGGCGGTTTCGGACCAGCCCGTGGTCGCCATCACGCCCGGCGCCAGCGAGCCGACATTGCCGGCGATGGCCTGCCCCGCCGGCGTGGTCACGAGGTAGAGATTGGCGCCGGGACGCAACGCGCGGTTCTCGATGTTGAAAACCAAGCCGCGCAGTCCCCGGCGTCCAAAGATGTCGGATAACTCGCCGGTTTCCGCGTCCACCGTAGAGGCAATCTGCTCGGTGATCAGCCGCCGCGTATTCCAGGCGAAATAGCCCAGCAGCGACGCGGCAAACAGCGCAAACAAAAAAAGATAGACCAGCGTCAGGCGGAACGCCGTAGTTCGGATCAGCTTACCGAATGCCGTCACGGATCATGTATCCCGCGCCGCGAATCGTATGAAGAAGCGGCCGCTCAAAACCCTTGTCGATCTTGGAGCGCAGCCGCGAAATATGCACGTCGATGACATTTGTCTGCGGATCGAAATGATAGTCCCAGACATTTTCCAGTAGCATCGTTCGCGTCACCACCTGGCCAGCGTGCTTCATCAGATATTCCAAAAGCCGGAACTCGCGCGGCTGCAGGGTCAGTTCATCCTTGCCGCGGGCGACCCGATGCGAGAGGCGATCGAGTTCCAGATCGCCGACGCGATAGGTGGTTTCCTCGGCGGGGCCGCCACGGCGACGCGACAATACCTCAACCCGGGCCAGCAGTTCGGCAAATGAATAAGGCTTCGGCAGGTAATCGTCGCCGCCGGCGCGCAGCCCCTTGATGCGGTCGTCGACTTGGCCGAGTGCTGAAAGAATCAATACTGGCGTGCCATTGCCCTTCTCGCGCAGCGCGCCGATCAGCGACAGGCCGTCGCGTTTCGGCAGCATCCGGTCGATCACCAACACGTCATAATCGCCCGATTCGGCGATCACCAGCCCTTCCTCGCCATCGCTGGCAAGGTCGGCGACGTAGCCAACTTCGCGGAACGCCTTGACCAGATAGTCGGCGGATTCGCGGTCGTCTTCAATGATCAAGAGGCGCATTTGCGGATCAGTTGCGATCAAGTGGGCCTGCCTTCTCTCACCATGGCGCGGTCGGCATAAGCATGCAAGGCGAACGGTCGCCTCTGCCTCAAGCAAAGAAAGCGGGCGGTGAGGCTGGGGGGACCTCACCGCCCTTTCAACCTTCCGACGGAGGGGGGCGTATTCCGCCGAAAGGAACCTGAGGGAGCGGGCTTTTGACCCGCCCCCCGGAAAGAGCCGTCGGCGGGGGCGACTGTGCCGGCGACACCCTCCATCTCGTAAGGCGCTCAGCCCTTTGCCAGAGGCACCGCGACGAATTGCGTCAGGCTGCCGCGCTTAACGCGCATCAGCACACTGTTCTTGTTGTCAGAGGCTGCGGCTTTGATTGCTTCACGCACGTCACCGGCATTGGCGACGCTCTTTCCCGCGACCTCGAGGATCACATCGCCTTCCTTGAAGCGTTCCGCGGCGACGCTCTTCGGATCAACCTCGGTCACCACAACACCGTCCTTGCTGCCGGCGCCGGCGACGCTGTTGGCGGGCGCGAGCGTCAGGCCGAGCTTCGGCACTTCGGTGCCGCGGGCGGCGCCGCCTTTATCGCTGTCATCGTCGCTGTCGGCCTTGGCTTCCTGCAGAGCCGGCAGCTGACCAAGCGTGAGGTTGATGACCTTGTCCTGGCCCTTATGCAGCACGTTGAGCTTGACCGAATTGCCGGGCGCGATGCCGCCAATGGTGCGGGCCAGTTCGCGGGCATCCTTGACGGTTTCGCCATTGACCGCCGTGATCACGTCGCCTGACTCAATGCCGGCCTTGGCTGCCGGACCGTTGGCCTGGGGTTCGGCAACGAGCGCGCCCTCCGCCTTCTTCAGCCCGAGGCTGTCGGCAATATCAGGCGTCACGGGTTGAATCTGGACGCCGATCCAACCGCGGCTGACCGAACCCCTGTCCTTGAGCTGCGCAACTACGTTCTTGACGGTCGAGGCCGGGATCGAAAATGCGATGCCTACGCTGCCGCCCGACGGCGAATAGATTGCGGTATTGACGCCCATCACCTCGCCTTCGGTGTTAAAGGCCGGACCACCGGAATTACCCTTATTCACGGGCGCATCGATCTGGATAAAATCGTCGTACGGACCGTTACCGATATCGCGTCCGCTGGCCGAGACGATGCCGGCGGTAACCGTGCCGCCGAGGCCAAAGGGATTGCCGACCGCGAGCACCCAGTCGCCGATTCTGGGCTTGCCGTCGGAAAGCTTGGCGAAGGGGAAGTTCGAACCGCCCTCGACCTTGATCAGCGCCAGATCGGTACGCGCGTCGGTGCCAATCACCTTCGCCTTGTAGATCTTGCCGTCGTCAGTCGTGACTTCAACCTTGTCAGCGCCGTCAACGACGTGATTGTTGGTGACTGCAAAGCCATCGGCGGAAATAAAGAAGCCGGAGCCTTGGCCAGTCACCGCGCCCCGTCCGCGGGGCATGCCGCGCAGGCCCGGCGGCAAACCGTCCGGTCCGCCGAAGCGTCGGAAGAAACGCTCCATCGGCGAGCCCGGCTGGAACGGCGTGTCGTCATTGTCGCCGCTTTCATCCTTGGCGACCTTCTGGTTAATGTTGACCTTGACCGAAATCACCGACGGTTTCACGCGCTCCACGATATCGGCAAAGCCGACGGGCTTTGCCACCTGACGGACATCATTGTTGACCTGTGCATGCGCGGCGCTGCTGAAGATGTCCACCGGACCATGCGAAGGCCCAAAGCCGAAAACCGCGACCCCGAGGCCGGCAACGACCGAGGCCATCAGCGCGAACTTGCGCGCGGAGAACACCGAACGTCGGGGCGCGCGGTACGATGGAAGGGACGAAAGATCGGTCGGGCGTTCGTTCATGCATTGATCTCCAGGGCCTGTATCGGTGATGCCAGGGCAAGCACCTGACAACGCTCAAGATGGGGATTTCCGCCTTACAGCGCGCTGGCGAGGGAATTAAACTTTTGTAATGAAAGGGCTGGCGAATGCGGCAGTTTATCGCAGGCCCGACCGAGGGTTCGCCTGGCTGAAGCGGGTGCCTATCGCGCTTTGTCCGCAGGCACATCGGTCGCGGTCAAGGCCGCCAGCCGAGCTTCCTCGTCCGGAGTGAGGGGGGTGACAGCCCCCGCTCCCGCCCCGGTAGCCAGGGCACGCCGCCGGCTCTGCCTCCACAGCGCCAAACCGCCTCCTGCCAACACCAGCGGCGGCACTAGCCAGAGCAACAAGGTGCGGGGTTCGAATCGCGGCTTCAGGAGCACGAATTCGCCATAGCGCGCGACCAGAAAGTCGATCACCTCAGCGTCGGTGTCGCCGGCCGCGAGCCGCTCGCGGACCAACAGCCGTAAATCGCGCGCCAAAGGTGCTTCGGAATCATCGATCGACTGGTTTTGGCACACCATGCAGCGCAGTTCGCGCGACAGACCGCGCGCCCGGGCTTCCTTCACAGGATCAGGCATGATCTCGTCAGGCTGCACGGCACGGGCGGCCGAAGCAGCAAAGGCCACCATCCCCACGGCGAACGAAATCGCGATCAGCTTCCGCACTATGTCTTTTCCCTCATCCCCAAGAAGCATCCGAAGCACGCGGCTCGATGATCGTATCGCAAAAAGTTTCATCCTCGAGACGCCCGCGGACTTTAGCACCGGCGGTGCGACCGCGCGACCTATGGGCGGAGTGGGGATAGAGATTACTCCGCCGCCTGCAGTCCACGCGCAGCCTTCGCCGGCTTCGGCGCACCGACGCGCAGCCGGCGGTCGGACAGCGACAACATGCCGCCGAAGGCCATCAGCACGGGGCCGAACCAGATTAGCAGCACCATCGGCTTGTAATAGATCCGCACCGCGATCGCGCCGTCGGCGGCGGTGTCGCCAAGCGAGATATAGAGCTGGCTCGCGCCGCGCGACAGCAACGCGGCTTCGGTGGTCGACGATCCGCGCACCGGGTAGTTGCGCTTTGATGGTGTCATGACGTTGAGCAGCTGACCGTCGAGCCTGACGGTGAAGCGCGCCATCATCTCGCTGAAATTCGGCCCTTGCCTCCGTGTCACGTCGTCCAGCGTGAGTTCGTAGCCGGCGACCTTGGCGACGTCTTCGGGCTTCATCGATCCGATGTATTCGCTGTTCCACGTGGTCTCGCAGACGATGCCGATCAGGGCGATGCCGACGCCCGCATGCGCGAACATCGTTCCCCAGCTCGAACGCGGCAATCCGCGCGCGCGACTGATCGCACTTGCAAAGGGCAGCCGTAACAAGCCGGTGCGCTCGAAGAAGTCGCTTACCGCCCCGGCGATAACAAAGACAGCGAGCCCGATCGCGAGCGGTGCAAGCGTGCCGCCGCCGTGCGTCCAGGCCCACGTCAGCGCGATGGCGAACAACGCCGCCACGCCGGCCGCGGTCAGGCGTTGCGCGGCGCCGAGCAGGTCGCCGCGCTTCCACGCCAGCAACGGTCCGAACGGCACCGCGATCATCAAAGCAAGAAACAGCGGGCCGAAGGTGAGATTGAAAAATGGCGCGCCGACCGAAATCTTGGCGCCAGTCAGCACTTCCAGCGCCATCGGATACAGCGTTCCGAAAAACACCGTCGCGCAGGCCGTGGTCAGAAGCAGGTTGTTCAGGACCAGCGCGCCCTCGCGCGAGATCGGCGCGAACAGGCCGCCCTGCTTCAGCGCCGAAGCGCGTAAGGCAAAGAGCGAAAGACTGCCGCCGATGAAGATACAGAGGATCAAGAGAATGAATACGCCGCGCGTCGGATCAGTCGCGAACGCATGCACCGACGTCAGTACGCCCGAGCGCACCAGGAAGGTACCGAGCAATGACAGCGAGAAAGTCAGGATCGAAAGCAGGATGGTCCAGACCTTGAGCGCGTTGCGTTTCTCCATCACGACCGCGGAATGCAACAGCGCGGTGCCGGCGAGCCACGGCATCAGCGAGGCGTTCTCAACCGGGTCCCAGAACCACCAGCCGCCCCAGCCGAGCTCGTAATAGGCCCAGTAGGAGCCCATCGCGATGCCGAGCGTGAGGAATATCCACGCCACCAGCGTCCAGGGCCGCACCCAACGAGCCCATGCGGCGTCGATCCGGCCTTCGATCAAGGCGGCGACGGCAAAGGAAAATGAAATGGAGAATCCGACATAGCCAAGATAGAGCATCGGCGGATGCACAGCGAGGCCGATGTCCTGCAGCACCGGATTGAGGTCGCGACCTTCGATCGGCGGATCGGCGATGCGCAGGAACGGGTTCGAGGTGATCAGGATGAAAAGATAGAACGCGCTGGCGATCCAAGCCTGCACCGCCAGTACATGGGCGCGCAGCGACAATGGCAGATTATTGCCGAATGCCGCGACCATGCCGCCGAACAGGGCCAGGATCAAAACCCACAGCAGCATCGACCCTTCATGATTACCCCATACGCCGGTGATCTTGTAGATCAACGGTTTCAGCGAATGCGAGTTCTCGTACACATTGACCACGGAAAAATCCGAAGTCACGTGCAGGGTGACGAGCGCGGTGAACGAAAAGGCCACGAACAGCAATTGGGCAAGCGCGGCGGAGCGCGCAACATTCATCAGAGCGGGATCGCGCCAGCGCGCGCCAAGTATAGGCACGGTGGACTGGACCAAGGCCAGAGCCAATGCGAGCACCAGCGCGTAATGTCCGGCTTCCGCGGTCATTGCGAAACTCCTTGCCCGGCCTGTACCGCGCGCACCGCGCCCTGCGTCGCCGCGCGATCATCGGGCTTCTTGCCGTAATCGTCTTTCCAGTGCCCCTGTTTCTTGAGCGCGTCCGCGACCTCCTTGGGCATGTAGGTCTCGTCGTGCTTGGCGAGCACGGTGTCGGCCTTGAACACGCCGGAGGTGTCGAGCGCGCCTTCGGCGACCACGCCTTGACCTTCGCGAAACAGATCCGGGAGGATTCCCGTGTAGGAAACCGGCAACTCGGCGCTACCGTCGACGACCTCAAAGCTGACCGCAAGGTTGTCGCCGTGCACCAATGACCCCGTCCGTACCAGGCCGCCGAGCCTGAATCGTTTACCTGCCGGAATATGATTTTCCATCACCATGGCCGGTGTCGAGAAGAATACAATCGAATCGCGCAAAGCGTTCAAGACTAGCGCTGCAGCCACCGCGAGCACCGCAAGCGATCCGCCAATGATTGTCAACCGTCGCTGTCTACGCGTCATGGCAGCCTCTCATCCTTCGCACGATGTGATCCGAAACCGCTCCACACATTTCGGCATCATCGGCGCCAATCCTTCGCATGATGTCATCCGGACGTCGCTTCACGCTTTCCGGCATCATGCCTATCCATCGAGCCCGAGATTTTTCAGACCCTCATTCAGTTGCCGCAGCCTCTCCGCGTCCCTGGCAACGGCCTGACGGGCGTCAGTGCGCGCGCCGATGGCCTTGTCCCGGTCTCCCATTACCATATAGGCCCTGACCAGCCGCAGCCATCCCTCGACGTCGTCGCCGTTTTGCTTCAATCGACTGGCGAGGCGGTCCACCATGCCACGGATCATTGCGCCGCGGTCGGACTCATTCATATCTTTCGCGGCCGATATCTGATCCTCCGAGGGCCCGCGGGGGGTGGCCCCCCCTATTCTGGCCAGTGCCGCTTGCACCAGTGGACGCCAAGGTGCGTCCGCTGGCGCCGTTGCAAGCATCGACCGCCAGATCGACGCCGCCTCGGCGGGGCGGCCGTCCTGCTGGGCGGCAAGCCCAAGGAAGTAGTTTGCCTTGGCCTCGCCCTTGTCCAAGGCAACGGCGCGCTCGAATTCTGCCTTGGCCTCTGATGTGACGACGCCTCCCGCGGCGGCAGCGATGGCTTCACCCAGATCGGCGCGGCGCTCGGAACTTTCGCCGTTATAGGTTATCGAATTATGAAAGGCCCGGACCGCATCGTCATAGCGGCCGAGTCTTGCCAGCACCGGCGCAAGCACGGTCCAGCCACGACCATCGGTCGGATGTTTTTCAAGGTGTTGCTCGACCTGCGCCACCAGATTGTCGAGCGGCTGGTTGGCATCGGGGGCGCGGGCGCGCTGCGCCAGCGGAAAATCGCCGAGCCGCGGCGAGCCGAGCGGAAGATAAAGCGCAATCGCCACAACCGGCAATCCGACTATCGCCGTGATCGCCGCCGAGCGGCGTATTCTGGTGTTCGATGCCAGGGGCGGATCGCGTGGGCTTTCCGCGGCGGCCAGCAGACGGCGACTGATTTCGATGCGGGCGGCCTCCGCTTCGGGTGCTGCGATCAACCCCGTGGAAGTGTCGCGATCGATTTCAGCGAGTTGATCCACATAGACCGAAGCCTCGCTGCCGCTACGGTGTGGCCAGCTGGTGCGGCCGAGCGGCCAGAGCACGGCGAAAATCGCCGCGGCCGTCATCAGCGCGAACAAAAACCACAATGTCATCAAGCAGGTTCCGGCTAAATGGCGCCCCACGAGCACGCCGATATGCCGCTTTACACCACCCGTACCAAGCCGGGCAATTGACAAATGTCAATTGGCCATGGCCGCGACAAGAACCTGATCGCCCCGAGAGATACCGCGCCAGCGGACCTCAACCACCACGCCCTCGGATTGACGGAATCCGGCATGGACCAGGCCACCGCAGCGGGATCGTCTGATCCCGGCATCGCGCAGCACGGGGCGGCTAACCCGCGCGCGAAGACTTGCGTTCGCCGGTAAGCGCATTTTCAGCGGCTCGGCTCATCAGCGACGCATAGTCGGGGCCAAACAATACTTCACAGAAGCGGATGGCGGCCGCGACCTGCATCTGTCGGTAGCGGCGCGTCTTGTTATCGCCGCTGCGCAGCGATTGCACCAGCGCCTCAGTGGATTGCTCGACATTTTGCTGCAGGTCCGAATAGGTCCGCAACGTGACCTCGTTGATGGCGAGTTCGCTGGCATAGGTCCGGCACACCGCGACGAAATCGATCAATGCGGCGGTCTCTTCGACTTCAGTGGGATCGACGCTGGCGCCGGCCGGGATATCCTTGTCCGGACGCTGACGCAGCAGGCGCCGCACGCGGCCGGGTACGCTGTCGATTTCCGATTGCAGGGCGTCGGAAATATCGGCCCGGACCGCCGCCAGTTGCCTGCCCCACGCTGAATCGTTGCGGATATCCAGTTCGGTCCGCAAGCCGCGCACGCCATCGTGAAGGTTCTTGAGATGCTCGGCGACGTTTTCGAAATGGCCGCGCTTGATATCTGCTCGCAGGCTGGCCGCCAGGATCGACAGATCATGCAGCGTCATACTGACCGCGACACCGTAGGAAGTAGCTGCAACGCGGATTTCATCGTCAGACCCGGCCACCTTGAGGGCCAGGCGGATGATTTGCCACGGTGCGGTCAGCCGCTGCATCACCAGCGATAGCGCGAACGGCAACAGCTGCGGCGTTTGCAGAGAGGCAACCGCGAGCGAGTTGCTCACGGCCGCGATCTGTGAATCCGCGAAAATCCGCAAATAGCTTGGAAGCCGGGCATTGAGGGTGTCCAGCACTTCGCGAGCCCGCAAAACTGAACCGATCGGCAGCAGGTCCTCGATCACCTCGGGTGGCCCGACGCGGGCCAGCGCGCGCTGCTTGTCGCCGTCGGAGCCAGGTGCGGCGATCCTGAAGATCGCATCTGCCGCGGCTAGTTGCAGCTTGCGGACCGCGAGTTCGAGTTCAGAGGTGGCGCCGGTTTCGCGCATGCGCCCCAGCGCGGCCTGGAACTCGCGCGTCAGTTCGGGAGCGCCATCGCGGATCAGCCAGTTCCACACCGGCAGCAGCGACGAGCGGCGAACCTGCCCCGGCCGCACCGGAAGTTTGCCATCGATGAGAAAGGGCTCCAGCGGACGAAATAGCAACCGCGCCGCGTTTTCGGAGCGCGGCATGGCCTCTTCGTCGGTTCCGCGCACGAGTTTGCGCAGCTGTTCGAGCACGAGGCTCGCGACCGTGGTGTCTTGGCCGCGCTCAATGGCGCGCTCGAACTCCCGCATCAGCATCGCCTGCGACTGCGGCGGAAGCTGCCCGAGATAATCCCTCAGCCGCTCGATCGATGTCTGGCTCATCCGCCCGGTATGCACATTGGTGTCACACGGACGGCAAAACGCGTCCGCTGGTCATCATGATACATGCCTCAGCGTTAAGAAGCCCTTTAGCAACGCCAAAATCGGCGGGGCTGGAACCGGTCGCCGCTCCGGGTGGCGGGGCTTTATACTCCTGGCAGCACCAGCTCCGCCCGCAAGCCCCCGATCGGCGCGTTGCCGAGCACAAGGTTACCGCCATACAAGGCCGCAAGATCGATAACGATCGACAGCCCCAGCCCCGAACCCGGCTTGGACTCGTCCAGCCTCTGGCCACGACGCGAGACCTGGGCGCGCTCGGCCGCCGACAGCCCGCGCCCGTCGTCGTCGACGATGATTCGCAGCATTGGTCCGGCCCCGGGCTCGAGCGGCGGGTCAGCCATTACCTCAATGAACACCCGCGACCCCGCCCATTTGCAGGCATTGTCGACAAGGTTGCCGGCCATCTCCTCCAGGTCCTGCCGCTCGCCGCGAAACTTCGCCCGCGGGTCGGCGTTGACGGTGATGGCGATGCCGCGACTGCGATGGATCTTTTCCATGGTCCTGCGCAGTGCCTCGATCGCAGGCGCGACCTCAGTGACCGTACCGACGATGGTGGGACGCGCGGCGATACGGGCGCGCTCCAGGTGGTGCGCGAGCTGGTCGCGCATCACATCGGCTTGCTCCAGAACCTTCACCGCGAACGGGTCGGCGGCATGCGCGGCAGCCTCGTTGACGATGACCGACAGCGGCGTCTTGATGGCGTGCGCGAGATTACCGACATGGGTGCGCGCGCGCTCGACGATTTCGCGGTTGGCCTCGATCAGCGCGTTGGTCTCGCGCGCCAGCGGCGCGATCTCGACCGGAAATTCGCCCTCGAGCCGCTCGGCGCGACCCGAGCGAATATCGGCGATCGCATCCGAAATGCGCTTCAGTGGCGCAAGCCCGAAGCGGACCTGGAAAATCGTGGTCAGCACCAGCACGACCGAAAGCGCCGCAAAAGTTCCGATGAGATAATAATCAAAGCTGCGCGTTTCGTCGAAAATCTCGGTGGCGTCGCCGGCCACACTGACCAGAAATTTGCCGTCGGCGCCGAGATCGACCGGCCGCTCCACCATCCGCAAGCGCTGGCCCTCGGGACCGTCGACATAGCCGAGCCGAATGCCGGCCGCGGTCAGATCGGCGCCCTGATCTTCGAGCTTCGGCAGCTTCTTGTCCCACAACGAGCGCGAGGCGCGCACATCGGCCTTTTCGGAGTCGGTGCGGGTGATCTGCCAATACCAGCCGGACAAAGGCAGTTCGAACAGCGGCTCGCCCAACGACTGGAACTGGTGGTCAGGCGGCTCGTCGGGGGTTGCGACTTCCGCGATCAGGGTACGGAGATAGAGGTTGAGACGGCGGTCGAAGGCGCGCTCGGTTGCGTCGCGATAGACCGACGACAGCACGATACCGGTGATGGCCAGGATCACCACGACCCAAGCGGTCGCCGACAGGAACAGCCTTGTGGCGAGCGAACTGCCGCGCATCACCGCGTGATCCCGAAACGCATGATCCCGAAGCGAAGGTCCTGGGCCCACGACCGGTGGGAAGGAGGCCGGTTTTCGCACAATGTCATGCTCGAACAAAAGCGTAAGGCCGGTACGTGATCAACGATTTGACAAGGTACCAGGCGATGGCGGTGTCAGCAGGTAACCTAGTCCCCGGACGGTCTGGATGATGTCGACATCCAGCTTCTTGCGGATGCGGCCGACGAAAACTTCGATGGTATTGGAGTCGCGGTCGAAGTCCTGATCGTAGAGATGCTCGACCAGTTCGGTGCGCGACACCACGCGGCCGGTATGGTGCATGAGATAAGCCAACAGCCGGTACTCATGCGACGTCATCTTGATTGGATTGCCGGACACGCTGACCCGGCCGGTGCGGGTATCGAGCGAGACCGGCCCGCAGGTCAGCTCAGACTGGGCGTGGCCGGTAGAGCGACGCAGCAGCGCGCGAATCCGGGCCAGGACCTCCTCGAGATGAAAGGGCTTGGCGACGTAGTCGTCGGCGCCGGCATCGAATCCCTGTACCTTGTCGCTCCAGCGGTCGCGCGCGGTGAGGATCAAAACCGGCATCGCACGCCCATTGCGGCGCCACGCCTCCAGCACCGAAATGCCGTCCATCTTCGGCAGGCCGATGTCGAGAACGACCGCGTCGTACGGCTCGTTCTCACCCAGGAAATGCCCCTCCTCGCCGTCAAAGGCGCGGTCGACCACGTAGCCGGCATCGGTCAGCGCCGTCGTGAGCTGACGGTTGAGATCGGGATCGTCTTCAACAACGAGCAGGCGCACGCTGGTCTCCGAATGTGAACTACACGATATCTGCGATCAAGTTGAGCGGAACTGGCGTGAACGGCCTATGAACACGGCCACCCCCGCAAGGTTACTTTTTCTTAACAACCACTTTTTGCCGCGGCTCATGGTCCTTGCTGTCGGGCGCGACTGATACTCTTGCCGTGCCTGGCCCACCGGCGAAACGCCTAACATGCTCCATCGGCGGCCCAAGCGGTCCTGAGCAACGCCGGCGCGCCTAGCGTCCGGCCGGCGATCCCTTGACCACAATAAAATCCACCGGACCGCCCGGTCTGTCATCATCGAACACCCCGATCGTCAGCCGCCTGGTCCGCCAGGCAAGCGTGTCCAGGTTGGTGAGGCCTTCGAACAACAGCGGGCCGTCAGGGCAATTATCGTGGCCATGAACGACATGAAGCTTTCCGAAGCCATCCGAAAGTCCACGGCTGGGTGCTGCGGCGCGCAGGTTGAAAACGACCGGGGGCGCAAGCTGCCAGATCAAGACAGTCCCCCGCTGGCTATATCGGCTTATGGTCCTCAAACCTGTCCAATGTCGCGGCCTTCAGGAACTTGAAATGGGCGATCGTCATGGCAAGTTCCTGCAGGCGCCGTTGTCCGTTGGCAATCTCGATGCCGAACAGGTCTTGCTGGTGGCTGTCGAGCGGTTCGCGTTCCAGATATTCGTCGGTGCCATTTCCCAGCGTCACGGCGGCGCGCGCCAGTACATCCTCGACCCGGCGGCTGAGGCCAGCTTGCTCGTGCTCCGCGGCATCCAGCTGGTTTGCGACGGCTTCCAAAATGGCGCTCACCCGCAACCGGTCAGTTTCAGCGTCCCGATCGGCCGAACGCGCCTCAAAAACCTGATCCCCAAGGTGGGTCTTGAGATAGTGCGCAGGAGCCCGCAAAAAACGCTGAAGCATCTGGTTATGCCCGGTCCAAAGCCGCGGCCATGAGGCGCGGTACGGTATTAGAACACTCTATCTTGGTTAACAATCCTTGAACCGAACCGCAACTGATCTATTCAGGTTCCAAGATCTGCCCATCACCGGTTCCGCGCATCAGGCACGAAAGAACGCGAACCAGAGCACGCCGAGGATCAGCACCGCCAGCCCGGTTGAGACTGTGAGCAGGGCGAGCACTGACGGCCCGGGCTCGGCCTGCCGTGCTTCGGTCGGGGTTTTGATGATCTGATCGTCCCGTCTCGTTGCCATGGTGACCTCGACAAATTGCTGTCGCGCAGAGAGTTTGCCGCTCTGGCGATATCAGATGTGAAAAGCAACGCGCGATCCCGGACCATGTTCCGGGCATTTGGCCCCCCGCGTCTTCAGGCCGGCTCAGCGGCAAAAAGGGGCGCTGACAGCTTGGCTTGCTCCGCAGCGGCACCAGCCACGGTTAACGCCATTTTGGAGAATCCTGGAGCCGCTTGCTTGAAAGCCGGCTCACTGGTGCTATCCTTGATCTTGCAACCGTTGCGTCCCGGAGTATCCCATGGCCCCCCGCGCCAACTGGAAGGGCTTTTTGCGCCTTTCGCTTGTGACCTGCCCGGTCGCCCTCTATCCGGCGACCTCGGACACCGAAAAGGTCAGCTTCAACCAGATCAACCGCAAGACCGGCCATCGCATCAAATATGCCAAGGTCGATGCCGATACCGGCGAGGAAGTCGCCTCCGAAGATATCGTCAAGGGCTACAAGGTCGATACCGACACCTACATCGAGGTTTCGAAGCAGGAACTCGACGACATCGCGCTGGAGTCGACGCACACCATCGAGATCGACGAGTTCGTACCCAAGACGGATATCGACAGCCGCTATCTGATCCGCCCCTATTATCTCGTGCCCGACGGCAAGGTCGGCCATGACGCCTTTGCGGTGATCCGCGAAACCATCCGCAGCATGAACAAGGTGGCAATCGGCCGCGTGGTACTGACCAACCGCGAACACATCATCGCGCTGGATCCACTCGGCAAGGGGCTGATGGGGACGCTGTTGCGTTACCCCTACGAGGTGCGCAGTGAGCAGGAATATTTCGGCGACATCCAGGACGTGAAAATCACCAAGGACATGCTGGATCTCGCCAGGCACATCGTCGAGAAGAAATCCGGCGCTTTCCAACCCGACAGGTTCGAGGATCACTACGAATCCGCCCTGATCGATCTCATCAACAAGAAGCGCAGCGGCGTTGACCTGACCGCGAAGGCCGCGCCCAAAACCGGTGGCAACGTCATCAATCTGATGGACGCCCTGAAGCGCAGCCTCGCCAACGAGCGGGAGGCTCCGCCTCCCGCCAAGACGAAAGCCAAGAAGCCGCGCAAGGCCGCTGCCGGCCAGCGCGAGATGCTGCTGCCGATCAGCGGCAAGCGCGCCAAGGAAGAACCTGCGGCGCAAGAGCCGAAGCAAGAACCGAAGAAAGCCGAGAAGGCAGTGCGCGGGGCCGCCCGATCGAAGAAAGCGGGATAGTGCGACGACACTCGTGGCGGCGTATCATGACCTCAGGCCGTTGCCGCATGGACTCGCGACCAGCGCAACTGCCGTCCTGAAATGCCGTGGTCAGCGCCGTTCGATGAACCGATACCCTTGCGCGGCGGCGGCAGCCTGACGACACTGCAAGGCGCCGCCGATCATATCATGAAATTGCCGGCCAACGTGCAGCAGCAGGAACGCTGGCAGATCGCGGTCGAGAACCTGATCAAGGCCGCGGAGATCGGCGGCGGCTGGCTGATGTTCGCGCGGATCGGAGTGATGCGAGCGCTGAAAGGGGATCGACAAGGCTGTTGAGCGCGGCGATCCGGCCTCATTTCAGCGACGAGTTCACCGAGGTAAATTTGGTGTTGAGGCTGGTGCCGATGCTGTTGACGGCGGTGATGATCACGATGCTTATTCCGGCCGCAAGCAGGCAATATTCGATGGCGGTCGCGCCGGATTGATCGCGCAGGAACCTCGAAAGCAGTTGCAGCATCTAAAACTCCTGTCGACGCGGCGCGGTCGGTTTGCCGCGCCGAGGCCAGATCGTATCTAGGTTTGAATTGGTTTTCAAAGCGTTGCCATATATGCTGAAACGGCCGTTAAAGTATCCGATGCGCCGGATGAAAACGCCAACAAGCAGCATCTGCGGACATCGGATAGGCCGCCCGCCAGGACGACGGAAGCGCGATGCAAAACAGGATAGCAGAGCTCCCCCAAAAGGCTGGCGCGGACGCTTTACCGGGCGGCGCTTTCCTGTTCCAACTATCCCTGCCAGGCCGGGTCCAACATCGGCCAGTTCCAGGGAGGCATCGGCATGAAACTCGGCACCGCCATTGCGGAAATCATGAAGCGCGAGGGGATTGAGATCCTTTGCGGCTATCCGGTCAATCACCTCATTGAATATGCCGCCAATGCCGATATCCGTCCGGTCATGGTACGGCAGGAGCGCATCGGCCTGCACATGGCGGACGCGATCTCCCGGGTCACCTCCGGGCGCACCATCGGCGCTTTCTGCATGCAGCACGGCCCCGGCGCCGAAAACGCCATGGGCGGCGTGGCGCAGTGCTATGGCGAATCCGTGCCGGTGCTGGTGCTGCCGATGGGATATGCGCGGCGGCTTGCCAACATCGAACCGAACTTCAATTCCAGCCATGCGATGCGCGCTTTTGCGAAGTCGGCCGAGCCGATCAATATCGCCTCCGAAGTCGGCAACATCTTTCGCCGCGCCTTCACAAAACTGAAAAACGGCCGCGGCGGTCCCGTCATCGTGGAGATTCCGGCCGACATGTGGAGCGAAGAAGTGCCGGAGCCGCTGAACTATACGCCGGTGCTACGCACCCGCTACGGCGCCGACCCGGAGCATGTCAGGGAAGCGGCGGCGTACCTGATCGGCGCCAAACGGCCAGTGATCTATGCCGGCCAGGGCGTGCATTACGCGCAAGCCTGGCCGCAACTGAGGCGGCTGGCCGAGCGGCTCGCCATCCCCGTCACCACCAGCCTCGGCGGCAAATCGTCGTTTCCGGAAACGCACCCGCTTTCGCTCGGCTCGGGCGGCCTTGCCATGCCCCGCGCGGTAACGGAATTTCTCGGCGAGGCCGACCTGATTTTCGGCATCGGCTGCTCGTTCACCGAAACCTCGTTCGGCGTCGCCATGCCCAAGGGCAAGACCATCATCCATTCGACGCTGGACCCGGCCCATCTCAACAAGGACGTCGAGGCCAGGATCGGATTGATCGGCGATGCCGGGCTGGTGCTCGATGCGCTGCTCGAAGAGATCGGCAAGGGCGTCGCCAGGGATCGCGACGCCTCGGCCGTCGCCGCCAAAATCGCCGCGTCGCATCAGCAGTGGCTGGCGAAATGGCTGCCGAAATTGACCAGCAACGACGCGCCATTGAATCCCTATCGCGTGCTGTGGGACCTGCAGCACAGCGTCGACATCAGCAATACCATCATCACCCATGATGCCGGCAGCCCGCGCGACCAGCTCTCGCCGTTCTGGAAGCCGGTCGAACCGTTATCCTATATTGGCTGGGGCAAGACCACCCAGCTCGGATACGGCCTGGGTCTTGCGATGGGCGCCAAACTGGCAAAACCCGAAAAGCTCTGCATCAATGTCTGGGGCGATGCCGCCATTGGCTTTACCGGCATGGATTTCGAGACCGCGGTGCGCGAACGCATCCCGATCATGTCTGTTCTGTTGAATAATTTCAGCATGGCGATCGAATTGAAGGTGATGCCGATCTCCACCGAAAAATACCGCTCCACCGACATCTCGGGCGACTATGCCGCGATGGCGCGGGCCTTCGGCGGCTACGGCGAGCGGGTGACCCGACCGGCCGACCGGATGACATCATCCCCGCCATCAGGCGCGGCATCGCGAAAACCAGGGACGGCATCCCGGTACTGCTGGAATTCATCACCTCCAAGGAGACCGAGGTTGCAAGAGCGGGGATTTGAACGGCAACCTGCCCTGGGGAAGAGATCGCGTTTCCCGAGGTCCCGAGGGTGTTGCTATTTACCCTGTTTGGCTAGCTTTAAGCGGGTTTGTCGTGCAGGGGCAAAATTGGTGGCGAGTACGTCGACAGACCCGCCGGAACCATCCCGAAAAGCAGGGGTATCCAGACGATCGGGAAAGTTGTGTCTCCGAAAGACCGCTACTTTGCTCCTGTTAAGCCCTGTTAATACAGGGGCGGAAACAGGGGCAGGTTCCTGTGTTAGATTCGTAGGGTGGGCAAAAGGCGCTCTTCGCGCCGTTGCCCACCACCTGTTGCTTGAAATGATTCTTAAGTTGGTGGGCACGCCATCGGTTCGCGCATTCGCGCGACCCG
>NZ_JBEKXH010000028.1:0-27503 GCF_049512235.1 Bradyrhizobium sp. | reverse complement strand
GATTTCGACATGGAAGAGAGCTGGGACGATGGCATGCGAAACGCCGTCACCAAGCTCGCTTTGCTGCTGCACCAGTTTAATGTTGGCGTGAGCTTTTGCCCTTATACGTCTATGACAGACTGGTTTGCCTGTTTGGCCGATATATATGAAAAAAATGGCCATCGACAGATCGTCAAACGCCTCAATCTACAATGTTATGACGGCGGTGGCGGCAACACGACCAGGTACTGGCTCGACAATCTGAAATCATATTCCGGGGATTTGGGCATACCGGATATCGATTCTTTCATCGTGCCGGGTTACTGGGTTTGCTCCGCGCACCGGCGCGATGGCACCTGTTTGTCTCAATACAGTCCTGATGACATCTGCAAGGTCTTCAGCAACCCGGATCTTCGGCAAAATGCGGGAGGCGCCTTCCTCTGGAACACTTCAGATATCTTCAAATCCGGAAATAGTTTCGGGGATTATTCTCGGGCCGTCGCCAACGGTCTTGCTGGCAAATGCTGACGCGAGCCGCAAGGCATGGCCATTCTGCACCGCGGATCGCTCACCCGGACGTTCCCTGAGCGGGAAAACCCCGGTCGGAAGTTGCTCGGCAACTTCCGACTAGTGGAGCCGTGCGCTGCGGCTGATCGCGCGCGGTGGCCATGGTGTCGGCGAGCCAGCTATCTGGGATGGCTCGGGCGCCGAAGCCTTGTCGGCTTGCGATTCCTGCAGCGCCTCGACGAAATCGGCGAACCAGCGCTGGATCGAGCCGCTGCGGAGCTTTTTCATCATGGCTTCCCAGCGCATCCGCCGCTCGATCAGGGGCATCGAGAGCGCGGTCGCGATGGCGCGCGCCATGCCGTCGATGTCGTGCGGGTTCACCAATAGCGCAGAGTCGAGCTCGTTGGCGGCGCCTGCAAACTTCGACAACACCAGCACGCCGGGATCATCAGGGTTTTGTGCCGCGACATACTCCTTGGCCACCAGGTTCATGCCGTCATGCAGCGGCGTCACCACGCCGACCTGCGCCGTTCGATAGAGGCCCGCCAGTACGGTCTGGCCGAAGCCCTTGTTGAGATAGCGGATCGGGGTCCAGTCCACTTCGCCGTGGCGGCCGTTGACATCGCTGACCAGCTTGGCGAGTTCGCTTTGCAGATGGCCATAAGCCTCGATTGCGCCCCGCGAAAGCGTGGCGATCTGCAGCAAGGACACCGCGCGCGCAAGCTCCGGGTGCAGAGTCCACATCCGATCGAACGCGCTGACGCGGTTGAGCAGTCCCTTGGAATAGTCCAGCCGGTCGACGCCGATCGCGAGCTTCTCGCCGTTCAGGCTTCGCCGCAACCGCGACACATCAGGATGGGAGACGGCCCTGGCGGCTTGCCGTGCGAATTTTTCCGCATCGATGCCGATCGGGAATACCGCGACACGGGTTCTGCCATGAGGCGAGACCACGACACCGTCATCGACCTTGAGGCCGAGATCCGCCGTAAGGTAGCTCAGGAAGTTGTCATAGTCATCGCTGGTCTGGAAACCGATCAAATCGTAAGCCAGCATGGCCTCGATCAATTCGCGATGGTGGGGGACGCCCGCGATGATGCTGCGCACGGGCCATGGCGTATGCAGGAAGAACCCGAGCGGCTGCCTGACGCCGAGGTCGCGCAAATCCGCGCCCAGCGTCAGGAAATGATAATCCTGGATCCAGAATAGGGTGTCCGGCTTGCGGAACCGCAGCAGCGCGCGGGCCATGAAGGCGTTGACTTCGCGATAGCTGAGAAAATCTTCACTTGAAGCGCGGATCAGGTCGGTTCGCGAATGCAGTGCCGGCCACAATGCAGAATTGGCGAAACCCTCATAATATCCGCCGTAATGGGCGGCCGGCAGATCGAGCATCGCCAGCGCGCCGGCGCCGAGCGCCTCGATTTCGGCGAATGGCTCCTTCTGGATGCCGTCGCGAACCCGGCCGCTCGAGCCGACCCAAATCGCTCCGGATTTCTCCACCACCGGCAACAAGGCCGCCGCGAGACCCCCGGTCATGGGCTCATTGGCCTTGCCGCGCGCGACGCGGTTCGAAACGACGACGAGGTTCACAGTCCCTCTCCTGGTGTTTCTCTCGCCAGTTAACATCCGTTCATCAATATGGTTCCGCGTCACCCTTTCAGCCAAATGGAACCAAATTCTGACTGCGCGGCGGCAATTTCAGACTGCCGCGTGAGGCGGCCAAAGCGGATCCGAATCCGCTTGCAGCAGCGACAATCGTCATCATTCTGCCGCGGTTTCTCCATCGAGCAGGCCGGCGAGCCACGCCCGCACCTCGCCGGGCGCATCGAAATGGTGCGCCACGCCAGCTGCGCGCCGGCCTACCGAAATCGAAAGGCCGCCAAAACCAGGCATGATCGCGAACACGCTCTCGTCGGTAACGTCGTCGCCGATAAAGATAGGCCGGCGGCCTTTGAAAGGTGGGTGGCTCATCAATTCGATGACACCCGATGCCTTGTTGAAGCCGGAATGCTTGATCTCGCAGACGCATTTTCCGGGCAGCACCTCGATCGGCGCGTCAGGCAAATCGGCCCTGATCAAGGACACCGCCTCGTAGATCGCCTGTTCCGCATGCGGCGCCAGCCGATAATGCAGCGCCAGCGAATAACCCTTGTCCTCCAGCAGAATGCCCGGGCTGAGGTTGGCAATCGCCGCCAACCGCCGCTTCAATTCCTGGTCCATCGGCGGAGCATGGGCGGCGACCGCTTCGCCGTCGGCTGCCAGCCGCATTTCCGCGCCGTGGCCGCCGACCGCGGGAAACAGCGCGGGGAAAAAAATCCGATCGATATCATTCAGCGAGCGACCGCTGACCAGCGCCAGCGCGCCCGCGGTTTTTTTCCGCAGACGGTTGAGGGTCGTCGCCAGACCCGGCGGAACCCACACTTCGCGCGGCGTCGGCGCGAGATCAAGCAGCGTGCCGTCGATATCGAGCAGCAGCGCGCATTGATCCAGCCGCGGCGCCAGTTCGCTCGCCGCCGACACCCGCTCCGGCGCTGGACTATCGTTCTGCGATGACACCTCGGCCACATCCTCGTTCATTGCTCTCTACTCCACAAAAGCCAGCGGGCGGGCAACCGATTCCAGCGGCCGGCGCTCGGCCGCGACGCAAAAGCGCCACGCGATCGCAGCCGCCGCAACCATCAGCCCCGCCCCCAAAAGGTAGCCTGCGAAAACGCTGCCGCGCGATCCGCTATCGATCAGCGCGCCGAACAGTAGCGGTCCGGCGACGCCGCCGATACCCGTTCCGACGGCATAGAACAGCGCAATCGCCAACGCGCGCACCTCCAGCGGAAAGGTCTCGCTGACAGTGAGATAGGCCGCGCTCGCGGCCGGCGAGGCAAAAAAGAAAATCACCATCCATGCGATGGTCTGGTTCTGCGCGCTCAGCACGCCGATCGCGAACAGATAGCCGGAGAGCGCCAGCAGTACCCCCGAAAGACCATAGGTGAGCGAGATCATGAGCCGGCGGCCCAGCGTATCGAACAGCCGGCCGAGCAGCAACGGCCCCAGGAAATTGCCGGCGGCGAAAGGCAGGATATACCACCCGACCTGATCCGCGGCGACGCCATAGAACTCGGTCAGGACCAGCGCGAAGGTGAAGAAGATCGCGTTGTAGAAAAAGGCCTGCGCGATCATCAGCGCCAGCCCGACCAGCGCGCGCTGCCGATAGGTCGAGAACAGCGTCCGCGCCACCTCGCGCAGCGGGGTATGATCGCGCATCCTCAATCTGATCTTGGGCCATGGATGTTGACGCGGGTCCCGCGACCGCCCTGTAGCCGATCGCTCGATGTCGTCGACGATCGCATTCGCGGCATCGGGGTGGCCATGGATCACCAGCCAGCGTGGGCTTTCCGGGATCCACATCCGCATCACAAACACGATCAGGCCAAGACCCGCCCCGGTGAGATAGGCGAGCCGCCAGCCCAGATCGGGGCCGGCCAGGGCCGGATCGAGCAGGACGATCGCGCTGGACGCGCCGATCGCCGCGCCGATCCAGAAGCTGCCGTTGATGACAAGGTCGGTCCAGCCGCGATAACGCGCCGGTACCAACTCCTGGATGGTGGAATTGATGGCGGTGTATTCGCCGCCGATGCCGGCACCGGTGAGAAATCGAAACAGCGCGTAACTCCAGACATTCCACGACAGCGCCGTCGCGGCGGTCGCCGTGAGATAGAGGGCCAGCGTGATGAAAAACAGTTTCCGGCGCCCGATCCGATCGGTCAGCCAGCCGAAGCCGAGCGCACCCAACACGGCACCCGCGAGATAGGCGCTGTTGCAAAGGCCGACATCGAAGTTGGTGAAGTGAAGGCTCGGACTTTGTTTCAGCGCCCCCGAAAGCGCGCCGGCCAGCGTGACCTCCAATCCATCGAGAATCCAGGTGATACCGAGCGCGAGCACGACGCGGCTGTGAAACCCGCTCCAGCGCAGGCTGTCGAGACGGAAGGGAATGCTGGTTTCGATGGCGCGATCGTCGCTCTCCCGCGTCGGCGGTGTGGCAACTGCCGTCGAAGCGCGCTGCGATCGCTGCAGATTCATCGGATAAAACCAGTGAGGACGCCGACGGGGAATGCGACGTCCAATGCGGCTCTGCCGCGGCAATGGCGACGCCTCTCAACGCGCCCGGAAAGCCGAAGTTCCCGCCGCGACCAGCCGCAGCGTGCGGAACAGACTGGCCGTCGTTCCCTGACGCGCCAATCGGCGCCTGAGGGCGCGAGTGAAGCGAGCAAGTCCGGACGCGAACTACGCCGCGCGGATATTCGCCATGAAGCGATCGAGTTCCGCACGCAACCGCGCGCTTTCGGTCGATAGTGTTTTCGCTGAATTCAGAACTTCTTCGGAGGCGGATCCGGTTTCCGTCGCGCCACGGTTGACTTGCATGATATTGGCGGCGGCCTGATGGGTGCCCTGGGCGACGTTCTGGACGTTGCGGGCGATTTCCTGGGTAGCCGCACCTTGCTGCTCCACGGCGCCCGCGATCGCCGAGGCGATACTGGAAATCTGGACGATGGTGCCGCCGATCTCCTTGATGGCCGTGACCGATTCCTGGGTCGCGCCCTGCATGCCGGATATGTAGGACGATATCTCCCCGGTCGCCTTCGCGGTCTGGTTCGCCAGCGACTTGACCTCGGAAGCGACGACGGCGAAACCTCGACCGGCCTCGCCGGCGCGCGCGGCTTCGATGGTTGCATTCAGCGCCAGCAGATTGGTCTGCCCGGCGATCGCGGTGATCAGCTTGACGACGTCGCCGATCTGCTGGGCGGCGCGCGACAATTTGCCGATGCGGCCGTCGGTTTGCTGCGCCTGAAGCACCGCGGCCTCCGCGATCTCGTTGGATTCGCGCACCCGCCTTCCGATTTCATCGACCGACATTGACAGCTCCTCGGTTGAAGTAGCGACCGATTGCATCTTGCCGGACGCTTGCTCCGATGCGCCGGCGGCCTGGCTGGACAGCTTCTGGGTGGTTTCCGCGGTCCGCGTCAGGGTTGCGGCGGCCGCCTCGAGCTGTGTGGCGGAAGCCGAAACATTGGAGACGATGGCGCCGACCGCGGCTTCGAAACCATCGGCGAAGCCAATGAGCTCGCTGCGGCGCGCCGCGCTGGCCGCCTTGTTATGGGCATCCTGGGCCGCGGTGTCGCGCTCGGCCTTGGCGATGGCCTGCAGCTTGAACTCTTCGACCGCCCCCGCCATCTCGCCAAGTTCATCCCGGCGCCCCAGACCAGGCAGCACGACGTCGAAATTGCCGCCGGCGAGCTCGCGCATCGCCTGGCACATCGCCGTCATCGGCCGGGAAATTCCCTTGCCCAGCACCAGGGCCAGCACTGCGCCAAACAAAAATCCGCCGGCCGCAATCATCAGAATCAGACGCTCGGTCTCGCCGATGATGGTATCCGACTCCGATTCAAGTCTTTGCTGATCGGAGAGCAGGTTGGCCTTCATCGCGTTCGAGCCCTTCATGATCGCGTCCGCGGACTCGGTCATTTCGGTGACGAGTTCGTCGATCGATTTGGCATTCTCGATGAGTTTGCCAAGCGCCTGCCGATATTCTTCGAGCAGAGCGGATGCCTCCTTGAGTCCCTGCAAGATCCTTTCATCGCTCGACGATATCGCCCTTAGCGCATTCTCGACGAATTTGAGCCGTGCCAGCGCGCTGGCGGCGACCGTCTCGTCGGCATTGATGACAAAGTTATTGGCGAGCGCCGTCACCGCCTGAAATTGCGCGGCGACTTTTTTTGCGCCGAAGTCGATCGCCGAAAGCTCCGCGTCGTTGGCATTGCTGGGGAGATCGTCGAGCTTGTAACGCAGCATGTTGCCGTCGCGCGTCAGCTGGTTTTGCGTCACCAGGGCGCTGTCGCGCTTGACCTTGAGAATGTCGGCAAAAATCTTGGTGAAGATGCGGAATTCCCTGGCCAGGCGGGTGATCTGCTCGAGCCGCTCCGCAGCTGTACTGCCCCTCATCGATTGATCGATGGCGTCCTTCAGGGCGGCTTCGGCGCTCAGCGCTGCCTTGGCGTCATCTTCCTTTCCGGTCACCACGTAGTAGCGCGCCAGCGCCCGGTACGAAGTCAGTTCGCGGTCGATATTGCGGGCCAGGTCGGCTTCCGACACGCTGTTGCGGTAGGCCGCAACGGCGGCCGAAACCCGCTCGAATCCAAGATAGGCGATGCCCATGCTGGCTGCCGAGATTGCCAGTACGACGGCAAAGCCGAGGAGCACTTTGCCGCGAAATCGCAAGGTCGGAAGTTTTGCCGATAGCAATCGCGGCCAGACACGTTTCGACCATCCCACCTCAAGCCCTCCGCTTTCATGCCGAAAACCAGCGGTATCGGGCACGCAAGCGTCCCGCTCCGGCGCGAAAAACTAGAGCAGAATTGATAAGGCAGGGTAAACCACGCTTCGCGATGACGCGAAATTGTCGAACGCGAGCAAAATTCGGCCGTTCAGGCCGGAATTTGGGTCGCTTTCGCTGCGCGGGCCTCTGGTTGCGACAGCGCCCGCCCAATGCAAGGCTAGTGCGAGCTTCGGCCGGCCTGCACCTGCGGCTTCTGGAGCTTCATTGCCGGAACCATCTCGATCGCCACCGGTTCCACCGGCGACCGGGAAACGCCGTTGAATCGATGGTAAACCGGGCGGGCGTTCGAAATTTTGACACCACAACGACTTGCGCGGCAAAAATCCTAGTTGCAAAGTCCGCTGCTTTCTCTAATCAACGTGACTGAAATAATTAAGAATCGGGAGGTATCACGCGTGTCTAAAGTCCATCTGACAGTGAACGGCAAGGCCGTATCGGCCGAGGTCGAGGACCGGACCCTTCTCGTCCATCTCCTGCGCGATCATTTGAATCTGACCGGGACCCATGTCGGCTGCGACACCAGCCAGTGCGGCGCCTGCGTCGTGCATATCGATGGCCGGGCGGTCAAATCATGCACGGTGCTGGTCGGCCAGGCCAGCGGCGCCAACGTCACCACCATCGAAGGGATCGCGAAGGGCGATGAGCTGCACCCGATGCAGGCCGCGTTCCGCGACAATCACGGGCTGCAATGCGGCTTCTGCACGCCGGGCATGATCATGTCGTCGATCGATATCGTCAACCGGCACGGCGGCCAGCTCGATGAGGCGACCGTCCGGCACGAGCTGGAAGGCAATATCTGCCGCTGCACCGGCTACCACAACATCGTCAAGTCGGTGCTCGACGCCGCCGGCCGCATGAAGGTCACGCAGGCGGCAGAATGATAGCTGATCCGCAAAGCTAGAACTTTCGAAATTCAAAAACCGACCGCGATCTGCGCCTGCACATTATTCGCGCGGTTCTGGCGGTCCGACAGGGAGAAATACGATGGGTGTTGAAGGTATTGGCGCCAGCGTGGTGCGCAAGGAAGACCGGCGATTCATCACCGGCAAGGGCCGCTACGTCGATGACGTCAGGCTTGTCGGCATGACCTATGCCCATTTCGTCCGCACCCCGCACGCGCATGCCAAGGTGAAAAGCATCGATTCGGCGGCAGCGATGAAAATGCCGGGCGTGATTGCCGTGCTGACGGGCAGCGAGCTCGTCGCCGACAAGATCGGCAATTTGATATGCGGCTGGGCTATCACCTCCAAGGACGGCAGCCCGATGAAGATGGGCGCGTGGCCGGCGATGGCGCCGGAAACGGTCCGCTTCGTCGGCCAGGCGGTTGCGGTCGTCATTGCCGAGTCCAAGAACGAGGCGCGCGATGCGGCGGAAGCCGTGGTGGTCGACTACGAGGAACTGCCCGCGGTTGCCGACATCAAGGCGGCGATCGCGCCGGGCGCGCCGCAACTGCATCCGGAGGCGCCGGGCAACATCATTTACGACTGGCATATCGGCGACCAGGGCGCTACCGAGGCGGCCTTCAAGTCGGCGGCCAATGTCATCAGCCTCGATCTGCTCAACAACCGGCTGGTACCCAATGCGATGGAGCCCCGCGCGGCGGTTGCCGACTACGACACCGCGGAGGAGCACTACACTCTTTACACCACCTCGCAGAATCCGCATGTGGCGCGGCTCGTGCTGTCGGCGTTCTACAACATTGCACCCGAGCACAAGCTGCGGGTGATCGCCCCCGACGTCGGCGGCGGCTTCGGCTCCAAGATCTACATCTATCCGGAAGAGATGGTGGCGCTGTGGGCCTCCAAGAAGGTCGGCCGTCCGGTAAAGTGGACTGGCGACCGCTCGGAGTCCTTTCTCACCGACGCCCATGGCCGCGATCACGTCACGCACGCGGAGATGGCGTTCGACAAGGATAACAAGATCACCGGACTTCGGGTCAAGACCCACGCCAATCTCGGCGCCTATATGTCGTTGTTCTCCTCCTCGGTGCCGACCTATCTCTACGCCACCCTGTTGTCGGGCCAGTACAACATCCCGGCGATCTATGCCGAGGTAATCACGGTCTACACCAACACCACGCCGGTCGACGCCTACCGCGGCGCGGGGCGGCCGGAAGCGAGCTATTTGCTCGAACGTCTGTTGGAGACGGCGGCCCGGCAGTTGAAGGTCGATCCGGCCGAACTCCGCCGCAAGAACTTCATCACCCAGTTCCCGCACCAGACCCCTGTCATCATGGCCTACGACATCGGCGATTTCGGCGCCTCGCTCGATTCGGCGATGAAAGCGATCGATTACGCTGGCTTCCCGGCGCGCAAGGCGAAAGCCAAGTCCGACGGCAAGCTCCGCGGCATCGGCATCTCCTGTTACATCGAGGCCTGCGGCATCGCGCCCTCGAAAGCGGTCGGTAGTCTCGGCGCCGGCGTCGGCCTGTGGGAATCGGCCGAGGTTCGCGTCAACCCGGTCGGCACCATCGAAGTGCTCACCGGTTCACACAGCCACGGCCAGGGCCATGAGACCACATTCTGCCAGCTGATTTCCGATCGCCTCGGCATTCCGATCAGTCAGATCCAGATCGTCCATGGCGATACCGACAAGGTGCAGTTCGGCATGGGCACATATGGTTCGCGCTCCGCCGCCGTCGGCCTCACCGCGATCCTGAAGGCGATGGAGAAGGTCGAAGCCAAGGCCAAGAAGATCGCCGCGCACCAGCTCGAGGCCTCCGAGAACGACATCGTCATCGAGAACGGCGAGTTCAAGGTCACCGGCACCGACAAGTCGATTGCGCTGCCGATGGTCGCGCTCGCCGCTTACACCGCGCATAACCTGCCTGACGGCATGGAGCCGGGTTTGAAGGAGACCGCGTTCTACGACCCGACCAACTTCACCTTCCCGGCCGGTACCTATATCTGCGAACTCGAGGTCGATTCCGCTACCGGCAAGACCTCCTTCGTCAATTTCGTCGCGGCCGACGATTTCGGCCGGCTGATCAACCCGATGATCGTGGAAGGCCAGGTCCACGGCGGCCTTGCCCAGGGCATCGGGCAGGCGTTGCTCGAACATGCGGTCTACGATTCCAGCGGCCAGCTCCTGACCGCCTCGTTCATGGACTACACCATGCCGCGCGCCGACGACCTGCCGTCGTTCAAGCTGTCGCACACCACCACACTGTGCCCGGGCAACCCGCTCGGTGTCAAAGGTTGCGGCGAGGCTGGCGCGATCGGCTCGTCCGCCGCCGTCATCAACGCCATCACGGATGCCATCGGTAGCAACAAACTCGAAATGCCGGCGACACCCGACCGGGTGTGGCACGCCATTCACGGTTGAGAGTATTTTCGAGCGACGTGGAAACCGGTTGGCGTGAAGAAAACGCGACCAGAACAGAAATTAGGGAAGCGAGCCATGTATCAGACAATCTATCATCGCCCGTCCTCGGTCGAGGAAGCCGCGACGCTGTTCGCCAAGGGCTCGGAGCCGAAGTATCTCTCCGGTGGTCACACCCTGCTCCCGGTGATGAAGCAACGGCTCGCCTCGCCGTCCGACCTCATCGATCTCGGCAAGATCAAGGATCTCGTCGGCGTCGAGGTTTCCGCGGATACGGTGACCATCAAGGCGGCGACGCCGCACTTTGACGTTGCCACGAACGCCGCGGCGAAAAAGGCTATTCCGGCGCTCACCTATCTTGCCTCGGTGATCGGCGATCCGGCCGTGCGTCATCGCGGCACCATCGGCGGCTCGATCGCCAACAACGATCCGGCCGCAGACTATCCGGCCGCGGTGCTCGCCCTCGGCGCCAGCGTCAAGACCAACAAGCGTTCGATTTCAGCCGAAGATTTCTTCAAGGGCCTGTTCTCAACGGCACTGGCGGATGGCGAGATCATCACCCAGGTCGCCTTCCCTATCCCGGCCAAGGCGGGATATTCCAAGTTCCCCCATCCGGCCTCGCGCTTTGCGCTGACTGGCGTATTCGTGGTGAAGACCAAATCCGGCGATGTCCGCGTCGCCGCCACCGGAGCCTCGCAAAGTGGCGTGATGCGGGTGCCAGCGATCGAGGCGGCGCTGAAGGCGAACTGGTCGGCAGGCGCCCTCGACAGCGTCACGATCTCCGCCGACGGGCTGATGAGCGACCTCCATGGCTCGTCGGACTATCGCGCCAACCTGATCAAGGTGATGGCGCAGCGCGCCGTCACTGACGCCGGCTGATCGCTATTCTCGGACCGACCAACCGACCAAAGCGGCGCGCAGCGATGCGTGCCGTTTCTCGCATCTGGCTTCGATGAGGGTCAGTTGGTGCTTGCCAGGCTCCCCGCAAGGCTGGACAATTTGGCCAACAAGGATCTCGGTACGAAGATGAGAAGTGGATTTCTGAAGTGACTGAAACGATGATCTCACCGGCCTCCAAAAGCATCGCCTCCGGCACGCACGCGGGCGGGCCGCTGTCGGGCGTTCGCATCGTCGAATTCGCCGGCATCGGACCCGGCCCCTTCGCCTGCATGATGCTGGCGGACATGGGAGCTGAGGTGGTCACGCTCGATCGCGTCGGCGCACGCAAGAATTTGAAATCGGTGTCCGGCCGCGGACGCAAAGTCGTCGAGATCGACCTCAAGGACAGGGCTTCGATCACGCAGGTGCTCGATTTGTTGACCCATGCCGACGCGCTGATCGAGGGCTTTCGTCCCGGCGTGATGGAGCGGCTCGGGCTCGGGCCGGAGGTGGTGCAGGAACACAACCCGCGTCTAGTCTACGGCCGCATGACCGGGTGGGGTCAGCAAGGCCCGCTCGCGCAGGTTGCCGGTCACGACATCAACTACATTTCCGTCACCGGCGCGCTGGCCGCGATCGGCGGCGCCGAGCGGCCGGTACCGCCGCTCAATCTGGTCGGCGACTTCGGCGGCGGCGCACTCTACCTTGTGGTCGGCGTGCTCGCCGCCCTGCTGGAAGCGACGAAATCAGGCAAGGGACAGGTGGTCGACGCCGCCATGTGCGACGGCGCGGCATCGCTGATGTCGATGTTCTTCGACATGGCCGCAACGGGCCGCTGGACCGAAACGCGGGAGAGTAATCTTATCGACGGTGGCGCGCACTTCTACGGCGTCTATGAGTGCGCCTGCGGCAAATTCATCTCGATCGGCTCGATCGAGCCGCAGTTTTATGCCCTGCTGCGCCAGCTGGCCGGCCTTTCGGAGGCCGAGTTCGATGCCCAGATGGACCGCAAGGCGTGGCCAGTTCTGAAGCAGAAACTGGTCGACGTCTTCAAGACCAGGACCCGCGACGAATGGTGCCGGATCATGGAAGGCACCGACGTCTGCTTCGCGCCGGTTCTGACCATGACGGAAGCGCCTCTTCATCCGCACATGGCGGCCCGCAAGATTTTTGTCGAGCGCCACGGCGTCACCCAACCCGCGCCCGCGCCGCGCTTTTCGCGTACGCCGTCAGCGATCCGGGAGACGGAAATGGCGGATATCGCAAGTCTCACGAGCGAGTGGAAGCGTGGGAGGTAATCCCATCGGCGTCATTGCCCGATTCGCCGATCGGAACATCTGAAGGCGCGAGCGAACGAGCGAACCCGGAATCCATAACCACATGGGGGTTGTCGATTGCGGGCCTGTGCCTCAGTTCGGCAATCGCAGGACCCAAGCCACATCCTCGGACGCGTAATTGCGCATCGGAATCACTGGGGTCCGGCAGTGGGAACTACGCCGCACCCTTCAGTGTCAGCACGCCGCGGCGAATCTGGTCTTCCTCGATCGATTCGAACAGCGCCTTGAAGTTGCCTTCGCCGAAACCGTCGTCGCCCTTGCGCTGGATGAACTCGAAGAAGATCGGGCCAATGGCGTTGGCGGAGAAAATCTGCAGCAGAACCTTGGTATGACCGCCGTCGATCACGCCCTCGCCATCGATCAGGATGCCGTCGCGCTTCAATCTCCCGATGTCCTCGCCATGCTCGGGCAGCCTTGCGTCGATCTTCTCGAAATAGGTTTCGGGCGGCGACGGCATGAACGGCAGGCCGGCGCCGCGCAAGGTCTCCACGGTGCGATAAATGTCCTGGGCGCCGCAGGCGATGTGCTGGATGCCCTCGCCGCGGTAAATGCTGAGATACTCCTCGATCTGTCCGGAATGACCTGCGTCCTCGTTGATTGGAATGCGGATCTTGCCATCCGGGCTGGTCAGCGCCCGCGAGAACAGGCCTGAGGCGCGGCCCTCGATATCGAAAAAGCGAATCTGCCGGAAATTGAACAGCTTTTCGTAGAACCCGGTCCAGATATCCATGCGGCCGCGTTGGACGTTGTGGGTCAGGTGGTCGAGATAATACAGGCCAGCGCCTTCGGGACATGGATTTCTGGCGCCGAGCCAGTCGAATTCGGCGTCGTAGCCCGAGCCCTTGGCGCCGTAGCAATCGACGAAATATAACAGGCTGCCGCCGATGCCCTTGATGGCCGGAACGCCAAGTGTCTTCTGCGCCGGAGGAATATCGGCAGGCTCCGCGCCGAGCGCGATCGCGCGTTCATAAGCCAGCTTCGCGTCAACGACGCGGAATGCCATCGACGGCGCGCACGGCCCATGCGCGGCGACAAACTGGCAGCCATGGGTACCCGGCTCTTCGTTGACAAGATAATTGATGTCGCCCTGACGATAGACGGTGATCTTCTTGTTCCGGTGGCGCGCCACCGGGACATAGCCCATCAGCGTGAACAGCGCGTGCAGCGCTTCGGGGCGCGGATGCGCATATTCGACGAACTCGAAACCATCGGTACCCATCGGATTGTCGGCGCTGATTGTCGCGGCCGGCGCGTCATGCGGAAATGGCCCCATGGCTGACTGGATCTCCCTGTTATCATCAGACAGACATCTTCACTCAGCGGATGCACAATGTGCATGCAAACCGCGACCATTTCCGCTAATAGGTGCACGATCTGTGCACAAAGTGGCTATTTGACACATGATATCGGTTGATGCCTTCGACCTCCGGATATTGAGTGCGCTGCAGGATGACGGCCGCCTCACCAACCAGCAGTTGGCCGACGTCGCCGGCCTGTCGGCGTCGCAGTGCTCACGGCGTCGGATGCGGCTGGAACAGGACAAGGTGATCGCTGGCTATCACGCCGAGCTCGCTTGCGAGGCGCTCGGCTTCAACGTCATCGCGTTCATCCACATCACGCTGGCGACCCATTCGCCCGACAACGCCAAGCGATTTCGCGCCCTGGTCAATCGCACGGCCGATATCCAGGAGGCCTATTCGCTGACTGGCGATGCCGATTATCTGTTGAAGGCCGTGCTGCGTGACCTCAAAAGCCTATCCGATATCGTCAACAACGTGCTGATGCCGCACCAGAGCGTCGCGCATGTGCGCTCCTCGATCGTGCTGGATCGATTGAAGGAAAGCTCCAAGCTGCCGCTATAGCGCTGGCGCGGCAGCCACCGGGAATGTCCGAAATCGAGGGAGATTCGTCATTCGCATCTCGCGTCTGATTTGCGATGACTTACAGCCTCGACGATATCGCCGAACATTCGGCCCGCATCCGCGGGCTTCCGCCCGACGAACGGTGAACGGAATTATTCCGCCGGCAGCATTGTGCCTTCGACCTCGCCAAAGCCGACCCGATAGCCCTCGCCCTGACACCAGCCATGGAAGCTCAGGGAATCGCCGTCTTCGAGAAACGTTCTGACGACGCCACCGACAAGTTCCAGCGGTTCGGTGCCGTTCCAGCTGATCTCCAAAAGGCTGCCGCGCTCGTGCTTGCCGGGGCCGCTGATGGTGCCGCTGCCCAAGAGATCGCCGACATTCATGGCGCAGCCCGAGGAGGCGTGATGCACCAATTGCTGCACCGACGACCAGTACATGTATTTGAAATTGGTGCGGCAGATTCGCACCGGCTCTTGCATCTGCGCGGCGCGCAACTCCACCTCGAGCTGCAGATCGTAATTGTTCGGCTGCAACTGCCGCAGATAGGGCAGCGGCGTTGGATCCTGTTGCGGCCCGTGTACGCGGAATGGTTGCAGTGCCTCGCGGGTCACGACCCACGGACTGATCGAGGTCGCAAAGGCCTTGGCCTGGAACGGGCCAAGCGGAACGTATTCCCACTGCTGGATATCGCGCGCGCTCCAATCGTTCAACAGTACAAAGCCGAAGATCATGTCCTCCGCTTGCGTCTCGGTCAGCATCTCGCCCATCGCTGACGGCTGCCCGACCACGACGCCCATTTCGAGTTCAAAATCGAGCCGCTTGCAGGGACCGAAGCTCGGCACCTCGGCGCCCGGCGGCTTCAATTGCCCGCGCGGCCGGCGCACTTTGGTGCCAGAAGCCACCACGGTGGAGGCGCGACCATTATAGCCGATCGGCATATGCAGCCAGTTCGGCTGCAACGCATGGTCCTTGCCGCGGAACATGACGCCGACATTGGTGGCATGCTCCTTCGACGAATAGAAGTCGGTGTAACCGGCGACCGCGATCGGCAGATGCAGTCTTGCCTCCGCCATCGGCACCAGCGCGCGTTCGCGCAAGGCTGGATTATCGCGAAGTTCGGGGTTGTCGTGGCGCAGCAACTGGCTGATCCGCGCCCGGGTGCGCGACCAGACTTTGGGCCCCAGCGCCATGAAGGCATTGAGCGTCGGCGCCGCGAAGATACCCAGTTCACCCACGTCCAACCGGCAGTCCTGTTCGAGCTCCCAGAGATCGAGCACGTAGGCGCCAATCGCGACCCCGACGCGAGGCGCCAGTCCGTCCTTCGACGAAAACACGCCGTAGGGCAAGTTCTGGATCGGAAAGTCGGAGCTGGCGTCGACCGGGATGAAGCAGCGAAGGGCGGGATCGTTGGGATGGGGCAAGGCTTCCAATCCTCTATATGTAACTGTCATTCCGGGATGGTCCGAAGGACCAGACCCGGAATCTCGAGATTCCGGGTTCGCTCCGCTTTGCTGCGCGCCCCGGAATGACGGTGAAAGAGTTGCCCGACATCACGGCCGCTTCGGATCGAACCGCTTTTCCAATCCCTTCCAGCAATCCGCATAGTCATCCTGCAGCGTCGGCGACGTCGCCGCGTGCGCGGTGATGCGCTGCGGATATCGCGTCTCGAACATGAAGGCCATGGTGCCTGTCAGTTTGACCGGCTTCAGTTCCGAATTGCTGGCGTGATCAAAGGCGTCGCGATCCGGGCCGTGCGGCAGCATCAAGTTGTGAAGACTCATGCCGCCGGGGACAAAGCCCTTCGGCTTGGCGTCATAGACGCCGTAGATCAGCCCCATGAACTCCGACATGATGTTCATGTGATACCAGGGCGGACGGAAGGTGTTTTCCGCCACCATCCAGCGCTCCGGGAAGATGACAAAATCGATGTTGGCGGTTCCCGGGGTTTCCGACGGCGCCGTGAGCACGGTGAAAATCGACGGATCGGGATGGTCGAAGCCAATAGCGCCGACCGGCGCGAAGGTCCGCAAATCGTATTTGTACGGCGCGTAATTGCCATGCCATGCCACCACGTCGATCGGGGAATGCAGCAGCCTGGTCGCAAACAGCGAGCCGCCCCATTTCAAGAACAATTCGGTCGGCGTGTCCTGGTCCTCATAGGCCGCCACGGGCGTGAGAAAATCGCGCGAATTGGCCAGGCAATTGGCGCCGATCGGGCCGCGTTCCGGCAGCGTGAAGGCGCCGCCGTAATTCTCGCAGAGATAGCCGCGCGCCGGCCCCGCCGGAATCTCGGCGCGGAATTTGACGCCACGCGGAACCACGACGATTTCGCCGGGCTCGGCATCGATCCGGCCAAACTCGGTGACGAAACGCACATTGCCCTGCTGCGGCACGAACATCATCTCGGCATCGGCGTTGTAGAAATGCTGGTCGACCATGGACTTCGTGATCAGGTAGACGTGGGCGGCCATGCCTGCCTGCGTGTTGACGTCGCCTGCCGTGGTCATGGTCTGGACCCCCTGCAGGAGCGTCATCTCCGCTTGCGGGATCGGTGTCGGGTCCCAGCGCAGCTGCTCGACCACGATCTCCTGCTCGTGGCATGGCGCGGTACGCCACAGCCCGGCCTCGACCTTGGCGAAGCGGCCGGAGTGTTTGACCGATGGCCGGATGCGATACAGCCATGATCGCTCGTTGCTGCCGCGCGGCGCGGTGAAGGGCGAGCCGGAGAGCTGCTCGGCATAGAGGCCGTAAGCGCAGCGCTGCGGCGAGTTACGGCCCTTCGGCAGCGCGCCGGGCAACGCCTCGGTCTCGAAACTGTTGCCGAAGCCGGACATGTAGCCCGGCGTGATGCCGACCGTGCTGCGGCTGATGAGGTCGGGCGAGGTGTTGATATTCATATTTATCCTCCTTGCAAGGCAGCCCACATTTCAAGATCGCGTTCGGCGGTCCAGATCACGGGGTCATCGATCCCAGATGCTTCGTCGAAGGCGCGCGAGACGTTGAACGGCAGGCAGTGTTCGTAAATCGCGAAACTTGAGAATTTCGGGTCCATCACCTCGCGCGTAGCCGCCATCGTCTCCTTGAGATTGCGGCCGCGGGCGACCGCGGTCTCCGCCGCGCCATAGAGCGTGGTGACAAAATCACGCGTCATCGCGATGGCGTCACGGCCGGTGGCAATGCCCTTGAGGGCGTCGCCGCGGCCCGGCGCGATCGCCTTCGGATTGAAGCTGCGAATTTCGTTCAGCGTCGCCGGCCATTCGCGCAAATGCGCATCGCCGCAATAGCAGGCCGAATGATATTCGATCAGGTCGCCGGAAAACATCACCTCGGCATCCGGCACCCACGCCACGATATCGCCTGACGTATGCCCGGCGCCGAGCTGCATCAGCCGTACCTCGCGCTTGCCGAGATAGATCGACATCTCGCCTTCGAACGTCAGCGTCGGCCAGGTCAGGCCCGGGATGCTATCGGCATCCTGGAACAGTCGTGGAAAGCGGCCAAATTCCGAATCCCAGTCCTGCTGGCCGCGTTCCTCGACCAGCCGATGGGTTTCCTGCGAGGCGATCACCGCTTGCGCCTCGTAGGCGGAGGCGCCGAGCACCCGCACCGCATGATAATGCGACAGCACCACATATTTGATCGGCTTGTCGGTGACGGTACGGACCCGCTCGATCACCTTGCCCGCCATCGCCGGCGTCGCCTGCGCGTCGAACACGATGCAGCCATCGTCGCCGGCAATAACAGCGGAATTGGGATCGCCCTCGGCGGTGAAGGCATAGAGATCGGGGCCGATCTCGGAGAAGGTGATCCTCTTCTCCGCCAGGTCGGACGTGGATGCGAAATTTTTTGCCATCCTTCAGCTACCTCTCAGGCTTGATCGCTGTAACGCGCTTTTATTGCTGCTGCTGCTGTTGCTGGGCCGCCCCCAACATCCGCCGCTGCGCCAGTGCAATCGCCTCCCGCAGCACATCGAGATCGCCGATGTGATTGGCGAGGATCAAAACCAGCGCGGCATCGAGATCGGCGCTCTGCTCGTCGCTTAAGCCGCGATGGGCTTCCACGACGGCGCGAAACGCGTCGTCGGGCCGGGCAAAGTTCGAATGGGTCGAGAGCGCCATGATCGGGAAACCTCAATTGAGGCTTGAGGCGCGCGCCAGCGCCACCTCAAGCCTCGGCCGGGTCGGGTGGCGGAAGCGCGCGGCGACATAACCGTCCGGCCGCAGGAGATAGGCGGCGCCAGGCCCGGCCTCATAGCGCGTGACCGCCAGCCCCTGCGTGTCGACAAGGCCGTTCTCGCCGCCGACGCAGATCACGGCCAACCCCTGCGGGGCGTCAACGGCCCCGCCATTGCCGAACTTCACGAGCGTGAAGCGCTTTCCCTCCGAGATGAAGGCATCGGTCAGGAACATCGGGCCGCCGTCCGGCCCGGCGATCGGCGCATCCGGCATCGACGCCCCGGGCGGCGGCCCGCCGTGCCAGATCTCGTCATCGGCGGTCGACAGCGGCGTCCGATAGATCGAGGGAACGGAGAGCCGTCCCGCATTGACCATGCGCTTGCCAAACTCGGTCTCCTTGGCGAGCGACAGCACCGTTCTCCGCAGGCGTGCCTCCTGGTGCGAGTTGGGCGCCATGAAATCGGTCGACCGGGTGGATTCCCTGATGTTCTCGTCCGCCGCCGCGCTGCGTTCGACATGATAGCTCTCGAGCAGCATCTGCGGCGATGCCTTGCGCAACACACGGTCGAGCTTCCAGGCGAGGTTCTCGGCATCTTCCAGGCCCGAATTGGCGCCGCGCGCCCCGAACGGCGAGACCTGATGCGCAGCATCGCCGGCAAAGATCACCCGGCCATGGAGGAACCTCTCCATGCGGCGGCACTGGAACTTGTAGATCGAAATCCACTCGAACTCGAACTTGTCGTGACCGAGCATGCGGGCAATCCGGGGCCGGACATTCTCCGGCTGCTTCTCGACCACGGGGTCCGCAAAGCGATGCAGCTGCAGATCGATGCGCCAGACATCATCGGGCTGCTTGTGCAACAACGCCGAGCGGCCGGCATGAAATGGCGGATCGAACCAGAACCAGCGTTCGGTGGGAAATTCCGCCGTCATCTTGACGTCGGCGATCAGGAACTGATCCTCGAAGACCTGGCCTGTGAACTCCGCACCCACCATTTGCCGCAACGACGAGCGGGCGCCATCGCAGGCCACGACGTATTGGGCGTGCAGCCGGTACGGTCCATCCGGCGTGGCCACCGTCAGCGCCACGAGGTCGTTGCGCCGTTCAAGCCCGGTCACCCTGTTGCACCAGCGCAAGTCGATGGCGGGAAGCTGGCCGACCCGATCGACCAGATAGGCCTCGGCATAGAATTGCTGCAGGTTGACGAAGGCGGGCTGCTTGTGGCCCGGCTCCGGCATCAGGTTGAACTGATAGAGCAGGGAGTCGCGGTGGAAGACCTTGCCGACGCTCCAGACCACGCCCTTGTCGATCATCCGCTTGCCTACGCCGAGCCGGTCCCAATATTCCAGCGAACGCTTGGAAAAGCAGATGGCGCGCGAGCCCTCACCGATGCGGTCGGCATCGTCGAGCAGCACGACAGGCTGGCCGCGCTGCGCCAGATCGATCGCCAGCGAGAGCCCGACGGGACCCGCGCCAACCACGACCACCGGATGTTCGGCCGCATCCTTGTCGGACCGGTCCTGGTCCGGATGTCGACGATAACCGAACTGGGTCTTGGCCTGCGCCATGGTGCGAGCGTTTCCCCGATTGAGCGAACCGAATTGAACGAGCCAAGCAAGGCTCGAATGGCGTTTTGACGGCGCTAGGAAAAAAAATCAACCGCCTTGCCAATTAGTCGCATGTGCAACTATCTTAAAGCAGCGCGTCGATCCGTCAACTCTATTTGGAGCGATTTTGGCCAAGGCCTCTGCGAGTCAGCGGAACTCCGGGAAACGAACCCCCAGAGGGGCGGCTTCGCGTCTGAATTCATCGCCCAGGCAAAGCGATGGCGCCGCCTTGTCACCGGCCCGGCAGGAAGCGTCCGGGCTCGACCTCTTCCGTTTCGTGCCGTTTCGCCTGAACCGGCTCGCGGCCGAGGTGAGCGCCGCGCTGTCGGGCGAATATCAGGAGCGTTACGGACTGGATATTCCGGAGTGGCGGGTGCTGGCGACGCTGGGGTTCCGCAACGAAGCATGCAGCGCGCAATACATCGCGCACTGCACGAGGACCCACAAATCCACCATCAGCCGCGCCGTGACGGCGCTGATGACGCGGCAACTGGTCGAGCGGGTCGAAAACGAAGACGACCGTCGCGAGTTCCGCTTGCGCATGACGCGCAAAGGCACCGCACTCTACCAGAAGCTGGTCCCGCGCCTGAAGCGCAAGGAGCTGGAGATTTTGTCGTGCCTGTCGGCGAGGGAACGGCAGCAATTTGCGCTGATGCTGGCCAAGATCGAGAAAAGCCTCGATTTGGCGCAGACCGGCGAAGAGACGAGCAACGCCGACGGGTACTGAGGTGGACACGGGCTGACCGAACCTCCCCGCTTGCAGGATGCGTGCGCAGAGAGGTCGAATTGCCCCGGACGCCAGTGCACATGACGATCAGAAAATGAGCCGGGCAACAGGCTGCCCGGGCTCATCTCAAGGATAATGTGCATCCGGGTGTTCCCGCCTCCTGTTGTCGTTCCCGATACCAGTTACTTCGCGAACGAGCGCGATGGCGGGAGGTGCAGGGCAAAGGCATCGACCTTGTCGCTGGCGCACGGATAGATCTCGGCGACGATCGGATCGTGGCCGGGAATGATGCGGTCGGGATGGCCGGCAAGACGCTCGACGATTTCCCAGCCCACGCACATGTCGCCGATGTTGTAGACGATCGGGAACGGACTGCGGCGGTGCAGATTACCATAGTAATGCGCCGCGTCCGACGCCAGTACCACCGGTCCACGCGCGGTCTCGACCCGCACCGCCTGCAGGCCGTCGGAATGGCCGCCGACGCGGTGCAGCGTGATGCCCGGTGCCACCTCGCCATCGCCTGAATGAAAGCGCACGCGCTCGCTATAGACGTGGCGCACCATCAGCGTGACATGCTCGACCGAAAACGGATGGCGCAAGCTTCCGAAGCACATGCAGCGCCCGGTGGCGTAACTCATCTCGCGCTCCTGCAGATGGAAGCGCGCGCGCGGAAAGCGGTCGAGATTGCCGGCGTGATCATAATGCAGGTGGGTAACGATCACCTCGTCGATCGCGTCGGCCGCAACGCCGAAGCGCGCCAGCGCATCGACCGGATTGAGCGTCAGCCTGCGATTGCGCGCCTCGGCTTCCGCCGCGTTGAATCCGGTATCGACCAGGATATCGCGGCCCGCGCCTCTGATCAGCCAGACGAAGTAGTCGAGGTCGGAAGCCGCGGTCTCATGCGGGTCCGGCACGAGATAATTCATGTGCGGGGTGCGCGGCGACATCGTCGCATAGCGGATGGCATAGATTTCGTAAGCGTTTCCCATCGGTCTTTTCTTTGCTTTGCGTTGTGCGATTGGCCGATCGCCGTACCAAGCCACCGCCGGGCGCAAAGGTCAAACCTGGCGGGGCTGGGGGGTGGGCATCGGAGATCCGATGGCAGCGGCACAATGTGAGATATGTCACATTGCCATTCGGCGCGCGCCACTGTCAGGGCAATCGCGCCATCGGCGGATGCATCGCGAGCCGTGGTGTCAGCGGCCCGGCTGCTGTGCCAATATTCTGCCATATACCATACCCCACCGGTGTGGCATCCCCGGTCTGAAGCCTGCCCCTGCGCCACATCCTAAAACCTCGTCGCGGCGGATTGACGCGATTGCCGGCGGCCCCCGCAGACGGTTGACATGGTTGGCGAGCCCGGTTTGATAATGCGGCATGCGTGAGGTAGGGTCGCCGCGGCGCGAGCTGGAATCGGCGCCTTGTTGGCTGGACCGCCGTGACATGAGAATCCATTTCATATTTCCTGTCACATTGCTTGCAAGCCTGATGCTGTCGCTCATGCCGCTCTCGCCGTTGGCCGCCGCGGGCGCCGATCGGTTTGCGCTCGTGATCGGCAACGCGAAATATCCCGACGCCGATGCGCCGTTGAAGGAGCCGATCAACGACGCCCATGACGTCGCCGATGAACTCAAGCGCGACGGCTTCAACGTCGAAGTCGGAGAAAACATGACCGGCGACGCGATGCGGCGGGGCTTCGATCGTCTCTACGGACGGATCAAGCCCGGCTCGGTGGCGCTGATCTTCTTCAGCGGTTTCGGCATCCAGTCCAGCCGCCAGAGCTATTTGATCCCGGTTGACGCGCAGATCTGGACCGAGCCGGACGTTCGCCGCGATGGCATCAGCCTGGAGATTGTTCTGGGCGAAATCAACAATCGCGGCGCCGGCGTCAAGATCGCTTTGATCGATGCCTCCAGACGCAATCCATTCGAGCGCCGCTTCCGCAGTTTTTCGGCCGGCCTGGCTCCGGTGATTGCGCCAAACGGAACGCTGGTGATGTATTCGGCGGCGCTGAGCTCCGTTATCTCGGAAAATGGCGGTGATCACAGCCTGTTCGTGCAGGAATTGCTCAAGGAAATCCGCGTTCCCGGCCTGATGGCCGAAGAGGCGCTCGAACGTACGCGCGTCGGCGTCTCCCGGGCCTCCCGCCGCGAGCAGGTGCCGTCCATTTCCTCTTCCCTGGCCGAGGATTTCTCGTTTATTCCCGGCGTGGGCGGGCCGCCTTCCGGTCCGACCGTGGCGACGCTGCCCCCGCCAACTCCAGAGCCCGCGCCGGCACCACCGCATGTCGAACCGTCGGCGCCGAAGCCGGTCGAAGTTTCCGTTCCGCCTCCCGCTGCTCCTGTTACCCCTGCTGTCACCCCTCCTGTCCCTATTCCTCCCACCACTCCTGCCGCGACAGCCACCACGCCCGCCGCGACCATGCCCGCTGCGACCGTCCCCACACCCGCCGCTACGCCTGCTCCTTCTCCTGTCGCTACCGCTCCGGACACAGCGGAGACGAAAAGTGATGGACCGACCGCGCTGGCGCTGGCCGACGACCCAACCATCAAGAGCCTGACCGCCAAGCTCGCCGACAATCCCGACGATCAGAATGCGCTTTACCGGCGCGGCCAAGTCTATGCCAGCAAGGGGGCGTATAGCCTTGCCGTCAAGGATTTCGACGACACCATCAGGCTGAACCCGAAGGACGTCGAAGCCTTCAACAACCGCTGCTGGGCGCGCACCATCATTGGCGATCTGCAGGCGGCATTGAAGGATTGCAACGAAGCGTTGCGGCTGCGTCCGAACTTCGTTGATGCCCTGGACAGCCGCGGCCTGGTCAACCTGAAGAGTGGGCAGGCCAAAAACGCAATTGCTGATTTTGATGCCGCGCTCAAGATCAATCCGAGACTGACGTCGTCGCTGTACGGGCGCGGCCTCGCCAAGCAGCGCAATGGCTCGATTGGCGAGGGTGAATTGGATATATCCAATGCAAAGGCCATGGATCCGAATATTGTGAAGGAGTTCGCAGATTACGGGGTGCGTTGAGAATTAATTTTGGTTGGTATTCGGCCGCTTTATCGAACCCCGCGGCCAGTGCCTGAGACATACGAGGATGTAGCCGCGACCGACTCGTCCCGCGGCCAGAACGAAGCTTAGTTGCAATCGCGCGGATAGCGCAGGAGGGACCGGCAATGTCGAGACTGTCTGGAAGGAGGAATCTTACCGCGATCCTGTCAATCCTGACGATTGGCGCCGCACTTTCGTTCGGCGTGGCAAAAGCTCTTGCCTTCGATGATAACGTCACCGAGGATCAGATCGTCCGGGCGCTGGCGCCGGCCAAAAAGCCGCTGACACGCGGCCTGTCGATGGCTCCGCAGCCCGATCCGGCGGCGGCCGCCGCCGAGGGGCGTTTTGTCCAGACCGTGCGTAACCGCGCCACGCGTTCGCTCTCGCTCACCGAGCGCGAGGAAATTGCCACGATTGTCCAGGACAAGCCGAAGATCGATCTGGAAATCACCTTCGATTACAATTCGGCTGATATCAGCGCTAAATCGCTGCCTTCGGTTCAGGCGCTCGGAAAAGCGCTGACCAATCCCGATCTGAAGGGCTCGACCTTCATCGTTGCAGGCCATACCGACGCCGCCGGTGGCGAAGCCTATAATCAGGATTTGTCCGAACGGCGCGCGGACTCGATCAAGCGTTATCTGGTCGATAAATACGGCATTGCCGGCGCCGACCTCGTGACCGTCGGATACGGCAAGAGCAAGCTCAAGGATCCAAGCAACCCGCTCGCCGAAGTCAATCGCCGTGTGCAGGTCGCCAACATGGCGAACAAGACCACCGCTTCGCAGTGAAGCTGGAATGCGAGCCGGCCGGTGGCGCCGCGTAAGGTTCTGCAGCACCGAGGCGCCCCGCGCCGCAGCGCGGGCTGCGGGCGTCCGGTGTTCATTCTGACCCTTCCGGACAATCGCAGTGGCGCGCCCTGCAACGACGGCTCTGGATTGATCCGGTGATGAAGCTTTCCGAATACCTCAAACCTGCACTGACCATCGTCGCAATGGCGGCTTTGGGCGGCGGATATTACTGGATTGAGCATCGCCGCCACGTCGAAGAAAAGGAAACCCCGACCGATGCCCTCGTCGTTGTAACCAGATCCACCAACGCCTGTTTCTCCGACATGGTGCGGGTCACCGGGTTTGTCGTGCCGCGCCGGGAAGCTGTGGTCGGGGTCGATCAGGAGGGCTCCCGGGTATCCGATGTATTGGTCCGTGAAGGCGACACCGTCACCGACAACCAGGAACTGGTCCGCCTGACGCCGCCGCCGGGAGCGCCGAGCGGCGGCGCGAGGCCATCGGCCCCGACCTCCTTGCGCGCGCCGGCCGCCGGTCTGATCACCGAGGTCAGGACCGTAGCCGGAGCGCCGGCTTCGCCGCAGGCGGGACCGATGTTCCGCATTGCCGTCAACAACGAAGTCGAACTGGACGCGGAAGTGCCTGCCATCCACATGTTGAAGCTCAATCCGGGCGCCAATGTGCGCATCAGCCGTGATGATGCGCCCGATATCGTGGGGCGGGTGCGGCTGGTCTCGCCGGAGATCGACCGGGCCACCCAACTCGGCCATATCAGGATATCGCTCGCCAACAATCCCACGCTCAAGGTCGGCATGTTCGCGCGCGCCAACATCGACGCCAGGCGCAGTTGCGGCGTGGCCATTCCGCGGACCGCCATTGACCATCTGACCGTTCAGGTGGTGAAAGGGAATACGGTCGAGACGCGAAAGGTTCGGGTCGGACTGGTGTCCGACACCTCTACGGAAATCCTTGCAGGTCTCGACGTCGGCGAAATCGTCGTAGCGGATGCCGGCAGCTCGCTGCATGACGGCGACCAGATCAAGACCATGTTCGCCGAGGACTTGGATCGAACGCGGGTACGCTGATGGCTCTCAATATCTCGGCATGGTCGATCCGTCACCCGCTTCCCTCGGTCGTGTTTTCGATCATCCTGCTGGTACTGGGATGGGTCAGCTTCACCAAACTCGCGGTAACGCGGCTGCCCTCGGCCGACATCCCCGTTATCTCGGTTGCGGTCTCGCAGTTCGGCGCAGCACCTGCGGAGTTGGAATCGCAGGTTACAAAAACCATCGAGGACGGCGTATCCGGTGTCGAGGGTGTGCGCCACATTTCATCGTCGATCACCGACGGGCTGTCGCTGACGACGATCCAATTTGCGCTGGAGACCAACACCGACCGGGCGCTGAACGATGTCAAGGACGCCGTCACAAGGGTGCGCGCCAACCTGCCGCAGAACGTCAATGAGCCGCTGATCCAGCGCGTCGACGTGATCGGGCTGCCGATCGTCACCTATGCCGCGATCTCGCCCGGCAAGACGCCCGAGCAACTGTCCTATTTCGTCGACGACGTCGTCAAGCGCGCGCTGCAGGGCGTCCGCGGCGTCGCCCAGGTCGAGCGTATCGGCGGTGTCGAGCGCGAAATTCTGGTTTCGCTCGATCCCGACCGGCTGCAGGCCGCGGGACTGACCGCCGTCAATGTCAGCCAGAGCCTGCGCGGCACCAATGTCGATCTCGCCGGCGGCCGCGCCGAGATCGGCAAGAACGATCAGGCGATCCGGACGCTGGCCGGCGCCAAGACGCTGAATGATCTGGCCGGAACCATGATTGCGCTGTTCGCCGGCGGCGAGGTTCGTCTCGACGACCTCGGCACCGTCACCGACACCATCGCCGACCGCCGCACTTTTGCACGCTTCAACGGCGAGCCGGTGGTGGCGCTCGGCATCAAGCGCTCGAAAGGCGCGAGCGACGTGGTCGTGGCCAAGGCGGTGCAGAAGCGCATCGATGCGCTGAAGGAGGCCAATCCAGACGTCGACCTGAAACTGATCGACACGTCAGTGGAATTTACCAAGGGCAATTATGAAGCCGCGATTTCGACGCTGTTCGAAGGCGCAACCCTCGCCGTCATCATCGTGCTGCTGTTCCTGCGCGACATCAGGGCCACCGTCATCGCAGCGATCTCGCTGCCGCTGTCGATCTTCCCGGCGTTCTGGGCGATGGACATTCTGGGATTTTCGCTGAACCTCGTCAGTTTTCTCGCCATCACGCTGTCGACCGGCATTCTGGTCGACGACGCCATCGTCGAGATCGAGAACATCGTGCGTCACATGCGAATGGGCAAGTCGCCCTATCGCGCCGCCCTTGAGGCCGCCGACGAAATCGGGCTTGCCGTGATCGCGATCTCATTCACCATCATCGCCATCTTCGCGCCCGCCAGCTTCATGTCCGGCATTGCCGGGCAGTTCTTCAAGCAGTTCGGCATCACGGTGTCGGTGCAGGTGTTCTTCTCGCTGCTCGCCGCCCGCTTCGTCACCCCGGTGCTGGCCGCCTACTTCCTCAAGCCTCATGAGCACGAGGACCCGCTGCCGGGACGGCCGCTGCGCGCCTACAACAGGATCGTCACCTGGTCGGTGAAGCACTATTTCATCACCGTTCTGATCGGCTTCGGTATCTTCGCCGCCTCGATCTGGAGCATCACGCTGTTGCCGCAGGGCTTCCTGCCGGCCCAGGACACCGCGCGCTCGCTGCTGGCGATGGAGCTTCCGCCGGGTACGCAGCTCGCCTTTACCGAAAAGGTCACCGAGGACATCGTCGCGCGCCTGCGCCGGCGGCCGGAAGTCAGAAGCGTCTTCGTCGACGGCGGCCGGGTCCCGCCGGGAACGTTCGAG
>NZ_JBEKXH010000027.1:0-27623 GCF_049512235.1 Bradyrhizobium sp. | reverse complement strand
CAGCGGCACCTGTTCGACGCCGCAACGGCGCCGCTGCGCGGGCCATATCAATTGGGAGCCGACTTATTCTCAGAGTTCGATCGCTTGAAGCGAAATCTGCCGGCATGGCTGAGGATCGACTCAATACGTCTGCAGAATTGGCGAGCCTGGGAATTCCGGGCATGGCGCCTGCAACGATATTTGGCTAACAATCCCCAGACACCGCCAATTCCCTCCGATGCCGACAAAGGTTAGCGCGCACGTGGCTCATTGCATTCTCGTCGTCGACGACGACCCGCATATTCGTGATGTCGTGCGTTTCGCGTTTGAAAAGACCGGGATGGTGATTTCCACGGCGCAGGACGGCAAGGAGGCGCTGCGGCGGTTCGACAAGGATGTCCACGCGCGCGTGGTGCTCGACATCGGCATGCCGGAGATGGATGGCCTCGAGGTCTGCCGGCAGATCCGCAAGACCGCGGATACGCCGATCCTGTTTCTGTCGGCCCGCGACGAGGAGATCGATCGCATCCTCGGGCTGGAAATCGGCGGCGACGACTACGTGACGAAACCGTTCAGCCCGCGCGAGCTGATCGCGCGGGTGCATGCGATCCTGCGAAGGGCGCGCAACACGCCGGCGGCAGCGACCAAAGTCATGAGCCATGGCGGGCTGACCATCGATCCGGGCACGCGCAGCGCGGGCTTCATGGGTACGCCGCTATCGTTGACGGCGCTTGAGTTCGATATTCTGCGCGCGCTGCTGGCACGGCCGGGCTTCGTGTTCACGCGCGAGATGATCCTCGAGACCGCCTATGCCGGAAATATTCATGTCGCGGACCGCACCATCGACAGTCACGTCAGGAATATCCGGGCCAAAATGGGTTGCGCCGGCTGCGATACGGCGATCGAGACCGTGCACGGCGTTGGCTTCAGGCTGGGACGCTGCGAGGCATCGCGTTGACCGAAGCCTCCGGAGCGGCGGCGGCCGCGCTGCGGCGCTGGCGGCCAACCCTGAGCCTCGTGGTGTTCCTGGCTCTCGCCAGCGTGCTCTTGCTGCCGCTGCTCAGTATCTATTTTCTCAAGGTCTATCAAAATCAGCTGATCCAGCAGACCGAGGCGGAGCTGATCGCACAAAGCGCCGTGATCGCCGCCGTGCTTCACCGCGAAATCGAGAATGCAATGGTGCCGGACACAGCACTCGGCAGCGGCGTCGCGCCGGCCACGCAGGCGCCATCGAGCGGACCCTATCAGCCGATCTGGCCGACGCTCGAACTCGCCAAGAAAAGCGTGCTGCCGCCGCGGCCGGCGGCCAGTCAACCGCCGACGCCGGCCGATCCGGCCTTCGTCGCGCTCGGGGCGCGGATGATGCCCGATCTCGTCGCCACCCAGAAGGTGACGCTGACGGGTTTTCGCCTGCTCGACCCCAACGGCGTCGTCATCGCCGGCCGCGATGAAGTCGGGCTGTCGCTGGCCCATCTTCAGGAGGTCGGCGAGGCGCTGCAAGGGCACTTCAGCGCCGCGCTGCGCGTTCGTATTTCCAAGCACGATCAACCCGCGCTCTATTCCATCAGCCGTGGCACCGGCATGCGCGTCTTCACGGCGATGCCCGTCATCGTGCGCGACCATGTCGCGGGCGTTGTCTACGCCTCTCGCACGCCCAGCAACGTCTTCAAGCATCTCTATGAGCAGCGCGGCAGGGTGGCGCTTGCGATGCTTTCCACGATTGTGCCGACGCTCCTGATCGGCTTCCTGTTTCATCGCACCATTACCGAACCGATGCGTGAGCTGATCGAACGTACCCACCTGGTCGGCAAGGGCGACCGCGATGCGCTGCACCCGCTCAGGCGCCAAGGCACACGCGAATTCGCACTATTGTCGCGCAGCTTTCTCGAAATGGCGCGGCGGCTGGACACGCGCTCCAGCTTCATCTCGACCTTCGCAACCCACGTGTCGCATGAGCTGAGATCGCCGTTGACCTCGATCCAGGGCGCCGCCGAACTGCTGCGCGACGACATCGACGCCGCAAAGCCGGTCATGACCGACAAGGACCGGCGCAAGTTTCTCGACAACATCATTGCCGATACCGGGCGGCTGACCAAGATCTCCGCCCGCCTGCGCGACTTTGCCCGCGCTGAAAATCCGGTCGCGGTCGGCAGCACCAGACTGTCCGGCCCGATCGCCCAGCTGCATTCAGCCTTTGCTGCGCTCGAAATTCGCGCCACGGGCGAACTTGATACCCTCCTGCGGATATCGGAGGAAAATGCCGGCATCATCCTGTCCAATCTTGCCGACAACGCCACCCGTCACGGCAGTTCGAGGCTCGAGATATCGGCCGGGCGGCAGGGCCATTCGCTGCGGGTTGCGGTCATCGACAACGGCGAAGGCATTTCGCCCAACAACCGGGCGCTGATATTCGACAGCTTCTTCACCACGCGCCGCGATCGCGGCGGCACCGGCATGGGCCTTGCCATCGTGCGCGCCATGCTGGAGGCGCACGGTGGCGCGATCCGGCTGCTTGATAGCGGCCAAGGGACGGCTTTCGAGCTGACCATCCCGATCGCGGAGGGGGCGGAATGCTGAAGGCGGCTTCGCACCGCCAGAGGCGAGAATAAGCTGTTGGGGCGGTGGCCTTATCCTTCGAGACGCGCACAAGTGTGCGCTCCTTGGGAGGAGGACCTTCCAACCGTCATTGCGAGGAGCTCTTGCGACGAAGCAATCCAGCTTTTTCTTGCGGCGGCGGCGATGGATTTCGCTCAATCGAGCGCGCGTTCGCGCGCCCGATTGGCTCGCAATGACGAGCCAAGATATGCACCCTATCAGCCCTATTTTGAGCCAGGCTTTCATTCGAAACCGGCTTCATGCGCAGCGGGTCGGCCGCCGATGGGGAACTCAGGATGAGGTCCGCGCCATCACGGGCGAAGGCGAGTGCGGTGGCCCGGCCGATGCCGGTCAGCGCGCCGGTAACGAGGACAACTTGCTGGCTCATCTGATTTCTCCTTCAACGCGGCGTGGTCGGCGTCTCCGCGACGCGCGCACCGACTCTGCGCGCGGTGATCGACGATTACGCCGAACGCACCGGCATTGCGCTAAAGCCCGAACATCAGGCCGAGAATCTGGCGATGGCGATTTCGCTGGTGGCCTTCACCGGCGGCATCTGCCTGCTACCGCTCTATGCCCAGAACTTCTTGCCCAAAACCATCATCAGCCGCCCGATCCAGGGCGCACCGCCGATGGTCGACCTCGTGATCGGCTATAACGAGGCGAACAAATCGCTGCTGCTGACGGTTCTGTTGTCGAAGGTAGAGGAGTTGAAGTTTCGGGTGAGGAAGCGCGGGGCACGATGAATTGCAGCTGCTCAGACGGACGAATGAGCGGCGCGCATTCCGTAAGATCATTTCAGCACAAGAGGGTCGTCGCAAGCGCCTTTGGCCGCCCTGCGCACTGGGTTGCTTCGCGGCGGAGCCTGTCATCGGGCGCGCATTCGCGCGACCCGTTGGCTTCTCGCAATGACGATGGACGCTCCTCACTCCGCGAGCTGAAACCGCTCGAACCGGTGCAGCTCTTCCTCGATGCGTTGCTTTAACTCTTTGCGCGCGCCACGGTTCGCGCCCTCGCCGACCCAGCTCCATTTCTGCACCAGCAGTTTTCGCGCCTGGCGGTCGGTCTTGAGATCGAGCGCGGCGACGATTTCATCGCCGGCCAGCACCGGCAGGGCGAAATAGCCGAACTTGCGTTTCTCTCTCGGCACATAGGCCTCGAAGCGATGTTCGTAGCCGAAGAACAGATGGGTGCGCTTGCGCTGGATGATCAGCGGGTCGAATGGCGAGAGGATGTGCACGAGCTCCGAAGCGGCGGCCTCGCTGGCGTTTTCCAGCACCGCCGGCCGCGCCCAATGCTCCAGCTTGCCGGCGCCTTCGAGCGCGACCGGCAGCAACTCGTGGCGGCGAACGCGCGCCTCGATCAGCCGCCGGATCGCAGCCTTGCTCGGCGCGTCGAGATGGCAGATCGAATCCAGGCTCACAATGCCCTGCGCGCGAAGCGCGCGCTCGAGCAGATAGGCTGACGTTTCGCTCACTGACGCGCCCTTGGGCGGCCGAACCCAGCCGAAGTGCCGCGCCATCAGCTCATAGGTCTTCAGCATGCCGTTGCGCCCGGAGATCGTGAGCCAGCCCTGGTAGAACGCCAGTTGCAGCGCCCGCTTCGACGGCTTGCGGCTCGCCCACAGATGTTCCTTGTCGACCAGCACGTCGTCGTCGATGTCGCGGATGGTCAGCGCGCCGTCGCGCCGGATCAGCCGCAAAACCTTGCGCAGATCAGCCGGCGTGACCGAGGCGAGCCATCGATGGCCCTCGCGGCGGTGGCGCTTCATGACCGGGATGAAGAAGCGGATGTCTTTCACCGGCACATAGGACAGCGCATGGGTCCAGTATTCGAATATGCTTTTTTCGACGCTCTGGGCCTGGCGCAGGTCGGCGCGGCGGTAGGCGGGAATCCGGTTCCAGAGAATATGGTGATGACAGCGTTCGATGACGTTGATGGTGTCGATCTGAACATAGCCGAGATGTTCGATCGCAGCGGTCGTGGCCTGCGAGCCTTCGCCGAACGGCGCCGGCCTGTCCAGCCGCTGGGCGCCCAGCCAGATGCGCCGGGCGGCGGCCCTGCTCAGGGAAAAAGAGGTTGTGGCAGGAGACAACCCCACAATTGTAGCCGGATTCGCGGGAATGGAGAGGCCCTTCGACGCTCGCCTATGACTCAACTCGGTGGTTTCAGGTTTCATTCCTAAAGACGCTGCGTCGTCAGGGCTGCCGCTACTTCAGCCCGTCGTCGGCCTCGCTGAGCATCTTCTGGGCCTTCATATAGTGCGCGCAGGCGCTGCGCATCTTGCCCTGGCTCATATCCGTGTTGGCCATTCCCATTTCCTTCTCCACGCTCATTTTGGCCGGACCGTCGGGCATGCCATCCGCCATCGTCAAGGTCTTGCCCATGTTATCTGCGTTGCAGGCCATCACCGCGGCGGAAGCAGGCGTGAAAACCAAGGCCGACATCATCGCGACCGCAGTCATCATCTTTTTCATTGGAACCTCGTCGAGAAGAACAAAACCAGCCTAGCGATACGAAACTTCTACCAAGGCGTTTAAAATACATAAATTCGTGTCCTACGACAACGGATCTGTGATCTCATTGCGGCTTCGGCCGCGCACCGATACTTCCGGTCGCCACGTCCGGATCGCAGGACGCCTTGCCGCGTTCCGGCGCCTGGCACTTGTAAACGGTGCCGGTGAGCCGATCGATCAGCCACAGGTTGTCGTCGTTCGGATTCTCCATGCCGGCAAACCTGCTGCTGACCGCCGTAATCAAGGTCGACAGCAATATGGCGACTGCAATCATGGCGGCGCCGATCAAAATCGGCATCGATGATCCCTGCCGATCCGGCGTGCCGGAGGAGTTCCCCCGATATTCGTATTTTCTGGAGGGCTGCAACAAGATTGAATGGCTTCACTGCTGACTGATCTGGCTACAACCTGTATGCGAGCGCATCTGGCCGAATTGTTGTTCGCAGGCCGGCGCTGCCGCGACACCATTGCGACCAGATCTCCGCATCAGTTGAGCAATCGCTCGACGGCCAACCACGCCGAGAGGCGTCCCGCGAGCCGCCTTCGCCGCAGAGGAGCCGCTTGCCCCGTCGCTTTCCCGCCCATGCGAAAATCTGCAATAACAAGCCGATAGCCGTGTGATTCAAATCACATTCATGCCCTTTCGCTGGTTTTATCATGTCGACATCAAATGGCTTTCCGACATCAAAGCAAGGGCCTCGACCATGACCAGCTTTTTCAGACTTTCCGGTTTAAGGGCGCTGACGCTCAGCGCCGCGCTATCGATGACGGCGGGCCTTGCCATTGCCGGCGACAATGTCTCGGCAGATCAAATCATCCACGCGCTGCAGCCGAAGCCGCTGACGCGCGGCCTGTCGGCCGGGCCGCAGGCCGATCCGGCTGCCAAGGCCAGGGAAATCCAGTTCGTCGATACGCTGCGCAACAGGAACACAAGATCGCTGTCCCTGGGCGAGCGCGACCAAATCGCCGAGATCGCGGCGACCAAGCCCAATATCGATCTCGACATTCAGTTCGACTATAATTCGGCAGAGATCCGCCAGGCCTCAATGGCTTCGGTCCAGGCGCTCGGCAAGGCGCTGTCCGACCCCAGTCTCAAGGGCTCGACCTTCGTGGTCGCCGGTCACACCGATGCGATCGGCAGCGATGCCTACAACCAGGACCTCTCCGAGCGCCGCGCGGATACGATCAAGCGCTATCTCGCCGGGAAATACGGCATTGCCGGTACCGATCTCGTCGCCGTCGGCTACGGCAAGACCAGGCCGAAGGACCCGAACGCGCCGATGGACCCGATCAACCGCCGCGTCCAGGTCGTCAACATGGATACCAAAACCGCGTCGAAGTGAGGACCCCTCGTCTGTTCGGCTTATGCACCGCGGTCCTGACCATGGTCGGCGCACATCGGCGCCGGCCAGATCGCACGCGCAAAGAACATTGCTTGGACCAGCAGCCTGGTCGGATTGTCGCTGACCGAATCCATCGGCCTGTTCGTCGCGATATTTCCGACTCTTTGGCTGTCAGGCACGTTCTGGCGCAGCGACAAGGCGTGAGCGCGTCCGCGTTTCAAACGCCCTCACAGGCCTTTCGCAGCGCGGCGATGTCGAGCTTGACCATCTGCAACATCGCCTGCATCGCGCGCTGTGCGCCGGCGCGATCGGAACCGCCGAGCATTTCCGGCAGCACCGATGGCACGATCTGCCAGGACAGGCCATAGCGATCCCTGAGCCAGCCGCAGCGCTCGACCTTCCCGCCATTGGACGACAGCGCATCCCACAGCCGATCGACCTCGGCCTGATCGGCGCAGTCGATCTTGAACGAGATCGCACGGGTGTACTCGACCCGCGTGCCGCCGTTCAGCACCATCCAACGCTGGCCGGCCAGCGTGAATTCCACCACCAGCACGGTACCGGCCTTGCCGGCGGGACCGTCGACCGGGTTCTTCTGGACCTTCTCGATGCGCGAATCCGGCAGCAGTGAAACATAGAAGTTCGCAGCCTCCTCGGCCTCGCCGTCGAACCACAGGTAGGGGGAAATCTTGGACACCGCCATTCTCACGTCGCGATTGGCGTCGGCATGGTGAGGAACGCGCGCGTCACGTGCCAGAACAATTGCCGGTTGGTGGCAAGCGTGACCGAGTGGGCGGTTCCCGGAAGAATCACGAATTGGCGGTCGCCGTTCGGCAGAGAATTGAAAAATTCTTCGAGGTCGGCGACGCTGGCAATACCGTCATATTCGCCGCGCACCAGAAGCACCGGCGCAAGCACCTTCTCAGGCTTTACCACCGGCAGATTCGTGGTCATGTCGAGATAGGTGCCGGTCGGAACCTGGTCGCCGAATTGCATTTCCGCGTCCGCCAGCGCCTCGACCGCGGCGGGGTCGCTGGTGCCCGGTCTATCGCGGGTGGCGATCGAGCGGATCATGTCGCGATCACGTTTGCGCATGTTGTGGGAGCGGTAATAAGCCAGCTGTTCGGCGCGTTTTGTCAGGGTTGGCGAGCCCTCGCCCTTGTAGGTGAACGCGGCCAACACCAGCCGGTCGGCGCGCTCGGGCGCCGCCATGGCATAGGCGCCGGCGCGCAGCGCGCCGGAGGACTCGCCGAGGAAATGAAATTTTTGCCGGCCGGTTTCGCGCGCGACGACATCGACCGCCGCCTTGAGGTCCTCAACCCCGCTGGCGATATCGGAATTGCCCGCGGTCCGCCCCGACTTGCCGTAGTTTTCGTGGTCCATGGTCCAGCAGTCGAAACCATGGCGGGCGAATTCATCCATGACCGAATATTCGCCGTGGCCGGGCACCTTGAGGTCGAATACCCGCGAGGAGACCGAGGAGCCATGAACAAAGAATACGACCGGTCGTGAAGGCTCTCCGGTCTTTGGCGCCCCGAGCCGCTTGCGATAAATCCAGAGCAGAATATCGCCTTTCCTGGTCCAGTATTCGCTGCTCCAGATATCGCCGGGTTCCAGGGATTGCGCGCCCGCACCGCTTGCGGACATGGCGCCGGCAACGAGACCAAGCCCCGCGCCCTTGATGACCGCGCGCCGCGCCAACCTGGTATCGTGATGTTCCATGATGTTCTCCATATCGTGGTGCCACAGCAGCCGATTTCTGGCTTTGACCTACTTTCCCTCTGCCGGATCGCGGTGCACCGGATCGACCCACAGCACTGTTTCCGGTTTCTCCACCGGCTCGATGTCCAGATTGATCGCCACTGCCTGGCCGTCGCTGCGCACCAGCACGCATTCCAGGACCTGGTCCGGACTGGCGTTGATCTCCTGGTGCGGAACATAGGGCGGGATGAAAATGAAATCGCCCGGACCCGCTTCCGCGGTGAATTGCAGATGCTCGCCCCAGCGCATCCGCGCCTGGCCTTTCACCACGTAAATGATGCTCTCGAGGTGACCGTGGTGATGCGCGCCGGTCTTGGCGTCGGGCTTGATGGTGACGGTGCCGGCCCACAACTTCTGGGCGCCGACGCGGGCGAAATTGATCGCGGCCTGGCGGTCCATCCCGGGGGTCGAGGGCACGTTGGGATCGAGCTGGTTGCCGGGAATGACGCGAACGCCATCGTGCTTCCAGCGCTCGGCGCCGTCGTGATCGTGCCAATGACCGGAATGGGGATCGTCGCGAGAACCTGCCATGCTTCCGCCATATCTCTTCGAGTCAACGTTACCGAAAACCGTGATCGCAAACCAGACGGAATCAGGAACTTCTGCTGCGTCCCGGACTTGTCAGAAACAAGCTCCATGCAGCAAAGGAGAGTTCCATGGGCAGCACGGCAGACAAGATCAAGGGCACCACCAACGAAGCCATCGGCAAGGCCAAGCAGGGCGTCGGCCGGGCCACCGGTTCAGACAGGCTGGAGGGCGAAGGCACCATTCAGGAAATCAAGGGCAAAGGGCAGAAGGCCCTTGGCGACGCCAAGCAAGCTACCAAAGACGGCGTGAACAACGCGGCCGCGGCGGCCAACAAGAAACTCTGATCGACGCAGATAGGTGAATAGCAAGAAGACCGGTCCGTCGGGCCGGTCTTTTTTCTTGGCTGCAGCAATGGCTCAGTGCCGCTTGCCGATTGCACCGGGATTGACGACATTGGTCGGCGCACCCTTGGCGTAGGCGACGATCTGGTCGAATATATCCGTGAACTGGATTTCGTATTCGTCGCGCGTGACGTAACCGATGTGCGGGGTGCAGATCACGTTGTTCATAGACAGCAGCGGATCGCTGCTGTCGCGAAGCGGTTCCTTCTCATAAACATCCACCGCCGCCAGCCCGGGCCGGCCGGCGCGCAACGCATTCACCAGCGCGTTTGGTTCAATCAATGGCGCGCGGCTGGTGTTGACTAGCAATGCGGTCGGCTTCATGCGCGCGAGGTCGACGGAGGTGACAATGCCGCGCGTCGCATCGACCAGCCGCATGTGCAGCGACAGCACGTCGCACTGCTCGAAAAATGCCGCTTTGCCGCTTGCGGGCTCAAAGCCGTCGGAACGCGCCTGCGCCAGTGCCGGCTCGCGCGCCCATACCAGCACCTTCATGCCGAACGCCTTGCCGTATCCGGCGACGACGGCACCGATCCGGCCATAGCCGTAAATCCCGAGCGTCTTGCCGCGCAGCGTGTGACCAACGCCGATCTGCCAATTGCCCGCCTGCAACGCCGCCATTTGCTGTGGAATCGCGCGCGCCGCTGCCAGTACCAGCCCCCATGTCAACTCGGCGGCGGCGTAGGACGGCGTGTCCGCATGCTGGCTCGACGACACCATGATGCCGAGCCGGGTACAGGCTTCGACATCGATATGGGGATAGACGCTGCGCTGGCTGATCAACTTCAGTTTCGGCAGCCGCTCCAGCACGGCGCCGCGAATTTGTGTGCGCTCGCGGATCAGCACCAGCACTTCGGTATCGTGCAACCGCTCCGCGAGTGCGTCGGTGTCCTGAACGTGATCGTTCCAGATCGCGACCTCGTGCCCCGCAAGTTTGCCGAAGCAGGGGAGCGTGCGCACCGTGTCGAAATAGTCGTCGAGGATGGTGATGTGCACGGCTGCACCTCCGTTCATTTCCTCGCGGCGGACCGACGCTTATCCCTTCACGCCAAGCAGTTCGACGTCGAACATCAGCGTCGCGTTGGGCGGAATGACCCCGCCGGCGCCGCGGGCTCCGTAGCCGAGGGTGGGCGGAATGATCAGGGTGCGCTTGCCGCCGACCTTCATGGTGGCGACGCCTTCATCCCAACCGGCGATCACCTTGCGTTGCCCGATCGGAAACTCGAACGGCTCGTTGCGGTCGACCGAGCTGTCGAACTTCTTGCCTTTCTTGCCACCCTCATAAAGCCATCCGGTGTAATGCATGACGCAGATCTGGCCGGGCTTCGGCGTCGCGCCGGTGCCCACCGCGGAGTCGATCATTTGCAAGCCTGAAGCCGTGGTCATGGTTTTTCCCGCGGTCTGGGCCGCTGCTATGGTCGGTACGCACACCAATGGCGTTGCAGCGATCGTCACAGCAATCGCCGCAATCATCGATATCCTTGCAGGCTGGAGGCGTCGCATCCCCAGGGCAGCTTCCGTTGTGAGACGAAAAGTGTCTAGCGCACCGCCGCCGACGTTGCCACCCCATCGGCCAACAAAAAACGGCCGGGCTGGCGATCCCAGTCCGGCCATTGATCGCACGTGCGGATTTCAAGGCAATCAGGCGGCTTTGGATACCCGCGCCGTCTGCGTGTTCTCCTCGGTGGTGACGCAGAACCTGACCAGCTGCACCGTGCCGAAGTTGGTGGAAATTGCGACGTCGGCGGCATCGCGGCCGCGCGCCATGACAATGCGGCCGATCCGCGGATGATTGTGGCGCGCGTCGAAGGTGAACCAGCGCCCGTCCAGATAGACTTCGAACCAGGCGCTGAAATCCATCGGCGCGGGATCGATGGGAACGCCGATGTCGCCGAGATAGCCGGTACAATAGCGCGCCGGAATGTTCATGCAGCGGCACAGCGTCACGGCAAGATGCGCGAAGTCGCGGCAGACGCCGATACGCTCCTCGTGGCCTTCATAGGCAGTGCGATCGCTTCGCGCATGCTGATAACCGAAGCAGATGCGGTCATGGGCATAATCGCAGATCGCCTGCACACGCTGCCAGCCCGGCGTCACGCCGCCGAACAGCGCCCAGGCCAGATCGGAAAGTTTCTCGGTATCGCAATAGCGACTGCCGAGCAGGTAGATCAGCACATCATCGGGCAGCTCGCCGACCTCCAGCTGCCGCGCGTCGGGCGCGACCTGATCGGGCAGGCCGCTGTCAGCGATCAGAAATTCGTTGCGCATTTCGATCAGGCCGGCCGGCGCGGTGATACGCGTGCAGGTATTACCGAACATATCGATATAGTCCCGCGCCTGAACGTCGGGCGAGAACAGGATCTTGTGTTCGCTCAATAGATCGGAAACCCGCGCCGGCTCAATGCTCAGCATGAGGACCATCGGAGTTTCCTGGAAGCATTGAAAGGCAATGTCATAACCGGCACGAATTTCCACGTGTTCTCTCCTCGGGATCGACAAATGTGAGCGGCTCAATAGTGACGAAATAAGCCGGAAACGCGGCATTCGTTCCCGCTGAACGGCTTGACCCCGTTGCGGAAATTTGAGGCAGCGGCGCAGGCATGACAGCCATGCCTGACTGATCGTATCAGGCGCGCGTCCTGCGTACTTCTTCGTTGCGGTGGCGCACGATCATTTCAGGTTCCTGTTCGTCGAGCTGCGTGAGTTCCGATCGCGCGGCATTGTTGACGCGCAAGAGCTCGTCCAGCTTGGCATGCAGTGCCAGATTATCCCGCCGGTTGGCGCGCTGGATGAACAACGTCATGACAAATACCGCTAACGTCGCCACCGCGTTCAGTCGAACGTTGTGCGATCAAATATCAGCCATAACGAGGCGTAAATGAGCACCACAAGGAAGGCGGCGGGATGTCCCGCCGCCTGTCCGATATTTGTGGTCCAATGTGTCTTGAGGGGCGACGCCAAGCTATTTCTTCAGGTTCTCGGCCATTTCGAGGTGATGCCTCAGGGTCGGGAGGGTTTTGCCGGCCCAGTCCTTGAGGTCGGCGTTATCGCCGCCCTTGGCGTAGCGCTCGAACAGCGACACCGCGTCCTTGTGGGCGCTGACCTGTTTCGAATCGAAATCCGAGCTGAATTCCTTGCCGCTCTCGCTTTTCAATGTATCGAGCTTGCTCTGGTGCGAACTGTCGAGCGCGGTCGGCAAGTCCGCCTTCACTTCACCGGCGCCCACCAGATGCTTGAGCTGGTCCGAGGTCTTGGTGTGGTCGGTGACCATCTCCGCGGCGAAGGTTTTCTCCGGCGCGTTGCCCTTGTCCTCCGCAAGCTTGCTCGATTCGATCTCGAACATGTCGGAGATCGCGACCTCCTTGACGAAATCGGCCGTGCTAGGGCTGATGCCGAGGATTGAGTCCACGCCGGTCTTTTCGCCCATGGACTGGGCCAGTGCCGAACCTGCGAGCAGCAGGCAGCCGAGCGCAACGACTGATCCCTTGATGACGGTGTGTTTCGAACGCAGTGCCACTTTATCCTCCTCAGAAAACGAGAGCCCGAAACGGGCCGCGCCATCAACATTTCGCAAACAGAGCTGTTCCCCCCCAACGGCCAAATTTGGCAGCTGGCGCCGTCGGGCTGCCACGCCATCGCCTGCCCCCGGTACCCCGCGCGCCGGGAGTCCCCAGGGTCAGGGCTGGCCAGAGCCGCCCGCGGAGCCATAGACCTGCCCGGTGGCGAAGCTGGCATCGGCTGCCGCGAGCTGAACATATATCGAACCGAGCTCGGCGGGCTGGCCGGCGCGGCCGAGCGGCGTCTGGCCGCCAAACTTTTCCAGCTTCTCCATCGTCGCGCCGCCGGAAACCTGGAGCGGCGTCCAGATCGGCCCCGGCGCGACGCCGTTGACGCGGATGCCCTTCGACGCCAGTTGCTTGGCGAGAGACTTGACGTAGTTCATAGTCGCGGCCTTGGTTTGCGCGTAGTCGTATAGATCGGGCGACGGATCGTAGGCCTGCTCGGACGTCGTGCCGATGATGACCGAACCTGGCTTGAGATGCGGCAGCGCCGCCTTGATGATCCAGAACGGGGCGTAGATGTTGGTCTTCATCGTGGCGTCGAAATCCTCCGTCGTCAGATCGAGGATCGAGGCCCGCTCCTGCTGCCGACCGGCGTTGCAGACCACGATGTCGAGACCGCCAAGGCCCTTGACAGCCTGATCGACCAGCGACTGACAGAATTTTTCATCCCGGAGATCGCCGGGGATCGGCAGACCAATCCGTTCCTCCGCCTTGATCAGTTCGATGACTTCACGCGCGTCCGGCTCTTCGCTCGGAAAATAGTTGATCGCGACATCGGCGCCCTCGCGCGCATAGGCGATTGCCGCCGCACGCCCCATGCCGGAATCGCCGCCGGTGATCAGCGCCCTGCGTCCGGCCAGCCGGCCGGAACCGCGGTAGCTGGTCTCGCCGTGGTCCGGGCGCGGATTCATCTTGCTCGCAAGTCCCGGCCAAGGCTGCGACTGCTTTTTGTAAGGCGGCCTCGGATACTTGTCGGTGGGGTCCTGAAGCGCTTGCTGGCTCATCGGTGTATCTCCTTGAAGGCTAATCCTACACGTCCAGATTTTCCAGACGCACCGGCAGCTTGCGAATGCGCTGGCCGGTGGCATGGAAGATCGCATTGCAGACCGCCGCGTTGGTTCCGACATTGCCGAGTTCGCCGAGGCCCTTGACGCCGGCCGGATCGATCTGGTCGTCGGTTTCGGACAGCAGGATGACCTCGACACTGCCGATGTCGGCATTCACCGGCACCAGATAGTCGGCCAGATTGTCGTTGACGTAACGCGCATGGCGCTCGTCGAGCTCGGTCGCCTCGTGCAGCGCCGCCGACATGCCCCAGATCAGTCCGCCCATCAGCTGACTGCGCGCGGTGCGCGGGTTCATGATACGGCCGGCAGCAAAGGCCCCGACCAGTCGCGGCACGCGAATCTCGTGCGTCCATCGGTTGACCCGCACCTCGACAAACTCGGCGCCGAATGCATAGGCGATCTTGTCCTTGAACTCGCTGCCGCCGACCATCCGCATCTTACCCTGATGCATGGCGTGCAAGGCATCGACCGGCGCCCCCTCGGGCTTCCATTCGCCATACTCCTCGATGACGCCGAAGCCGAGCGCATCAAACGCCTTTTCCCGATCAAGCGGCCGGCCGCTGTTCGCCGCCTGGGTGCTCGGCGTCTGTCCGAGGCCGATGGTTTCCTTGGCCTCGTCGATGAGGCTTTCTTTCGGCATCAGCGCCTTGAACAGCCGCTGCCTGATCTGGTCGCAAACCATCATGACGGCGGAGCATGTGCTGGCCGTGGAATTTGAACCGCCAGCCACCGGAGCGGGCGGCAGATCGCTGTCGCCGAGCTGGACGGTCACTTTCTCAAAGGGCACGCCGAGCCGTTCCGCGGCCTCTTGCGCAATCACGGTGTAGGCGCCGTTACCGATCTCATGGCCGGCAATCTCCACCCGGGTGCGGCCATCGCGCTGCAGCCGAATACGCGCCGCGGCAGGCGCCATCTGGGTGGGATAGCAGGTGGTGGCGCAGCCATAGCCGATCAGCCAGTCTCCGTCCGACATGGATTTCGGCTCCGCGCTGCGTTGCTCCCATCCGAACGCCTTGGCGGCGGCGTCGAAGCAGGCCATCAGCGAGCGCGATGTATAGGGCTTGCCGTCGATCGGCTCGCGGGTGGTGTCGTTGATGCGGCGCAGCTCGATCGGGTCCATCTTCAACTGCACGGCAAGTTCGTCCATCGCACTCTCGAGCGCGAACATATAGGGCACTTCCGGCGGTGAACGCATGAAGCCGGGCGTGTTGCGGTCCGCGCGCACGATCGACACCAGGCTTTCGACGTTCGGGCAGCCATACAGGCGGGTCGTGGTCTTGGTCCCCCCGACGACATAGGCATCGGGCCGCGACGAAATCTCGGCGCCTTCGTGGCGCAGCGCGGTCAGCTTGCCGTCGCGGCCGGCTCCGATCTGGATCTGGTGACGCGTCTCGGCGCGGTAGGTCGCAATGGTAAACCCCTCGGCGCGGCTGGCGACCAGCTTGACCGGACGCCCGAGCCGGCGCGCGATGCTGGCGATGATCGCGGTCCGCGGCGTCATCGAGCCTTTCGAGCCAAAGGCGCCGCCGACATAGGCATTGATGACCCTGACCTTGTCGGCGTCGATCCCGAGCTGCTCGGCGACGCCGTTTTTGAGGCCATAGACGCATTGTGTGGGTTCGTAGATCGTCAGGCTGTCGCCATTCCAGGCGCAACTGGTGGCAAACAGCTCGATTGGATTGTGGTGCTGAGGTGGCGTCTCATAGGAAGCGGTCACCTTCACCTCGGCATCGGCGAATGCCCTGGCGAAGTCGCCGACCTGCGGATCTTTCTTGAACTGGGAGCTCTGTCCCTTGGCGGGCGCCGACGTCGTTCCCGGCGAATCGAAGGTCGCCGTCGGGTTGGCCGCGGTGTAATTCACCTTGACCGCCTGCGCCGCCTGCCGCGCGGCTTCAAAGGTTTCCGCCAGCACGACGGCTATGATCTGGCCGGCCTGCGCGATCTCGGCCGACTTCAGCGGCTGAATGGTGGTGGAAGCGTAGCCGCCATCGCTGAAGAGTTTTGCCTCCTTGAGCTGCTCGGCGTTCTCGTGGGTGACGATATCAATCAGGCCACGCACCTGCTTTGCCGCGGCGAGATCAAACCCGTCAACGCGGCCCTTCGCAATCGAGCTGGTGACCAGGCACGCATAGGCCGGATTCATCAGCGGTACATCCGCGGCATATTCGGCCTTGCCGGTGACCTTGGGAACGGCGTCGTAACGGGGGATCGGCTGCCCCATATTGGCTTTCGGCTCGGGAGCGGCAATCGACATGATCAAACCTCCATCGCTGCGGCCTGGTGCAGCGCGCGCGCCACCACGCGCTGGCCGAGCGCAATCTTGAATGCATTGTGCTTCCTGCCCTTGGCGCCGGCGAAAGCCGCCTCGGCCGCGCGCTGCGCGAGGCCGTCGTCGAATTTCTGGCCCCTCAGCTGCGCCTCCGCCTCGCGCGCGCGCCAGGGTATGGTCGCAACACCGCCGAGCGCGATCCGGGCATCCTGCACGACGCCGTTCTGGACATCGAGCGCGACGGCCGCGGAAGCCAGCGCGAATTCATAGGACTGCCGGTCGCGCGCCTTCAGATAGACCGAGCGCGGCCAGCGTCCGGAAATAGTGAAGGCCGAGATCAATTCACCCGGGGAAAGCGTGGTCTCCAGCTGCGGCGTGTCGCCGGGCGCCTTATGCAATTGCGCGAACGGCATGGTGCGAACGCCGGACTTTCCGGTGATCTCGATCGCCGCATCGAGGGCGATCAGCGCCTGCGCCAGATCGCCGGGATAGGTGGCGATGCAACGCTCTGACATGCCGAGCACGGCGTGGCTGCGATTGAATCCTTCCATCGCAGCGCAGCCCGATCCCGGATTGCGCTTGTTGCAGTCGGCGTAGCTGACGTCGCGAAAATAACTGCATCGGGTACGCTGCAGGACGTTGCCGCCGAGCGTTGCCATGTTGCGGAGCTGGGCGCTGGCGGCGAGCCTGAGCGCCTCGGCGATCACGGGATAGTTGCGCTGGACATCCTGGCTGGCGGCGACATCCGACATACGCGCCAGCGCGCCGAGCCGCAGGTTTCCGCCGTCGAGATTGATGGCGGACCACGCCGCGGCAAGCGGATTGATGTCGACCAGGGTCGCGGGCCGCATCACGTCGAGCTTCATCAGGTCGATCAGCGTGGTGCCGCCGGCGAGCGGTTGCACGGAGGCTTCGGTAAGCGTGCTATTGCCGGTCGCGGCGGCAGCCAGCGCCTGCAGCGCGGACGAGGCATCCGTTGCCCTCTGATATGCAAAAGGTCGCATGCGGCTTAGCCTTTCTGCTGGCCTGAAATAGCTGGAGCGGCCTGCTTGATGGCCGCGACGATGTTCGGATAGGCGGCGCAGCGACAGAGATTGCCGCTCATATATTCGCGGATGTCGTCGTCATTGCCGGCATGGCCCTCCTTCACGCAGGCCACCGCCGACATGATCTGCCCTGACGTGCAATAGCCGCACTGGAAGGCATCATTATCAATGAAGGCCTGCTGCATCGGATGCAGCTGGCTACCCTTGGACAGTCCTTCGATGGTGACAATCTCCTGCCCTTGCGCCGCGAGCGCCAGCGTCAGGCAGGAGACGACGCGGCGGCCGTCGATCATCACGGTGCAGGCCCCGCATTGGCCGTGGTCGCATCCCTTCTTGGCTCCGGTCAGGCCGATATGTTCGCGCAGCGCGTCAAGAACCGTCGTGCGGGAATCGATGTTGAGCGGCTTGTTCGCGCCGTTGACGCGCAGCGTGACATCTACGGGCAACGAGGGGTCCTGCCCCGCGGGTGGCTCGACGGCTGCTCCGGCAGCCCTGGCCGCGAGCGGCGCGACGGCAGTTCCCGCGGCGGCCGCGATGAATTTGCGCCGGTTGAAACCCCGGTTCGCAGATGTGGGGTTCGCAGATCTGGTCTTGTCGGTCATGGACGGCCTCCGCCGCGGGAACTGGGAGCAGCGCACATATGCGGCTCTTAGGTCTGCTAACGACAACCGAGATGTCTGGTTCCGAATGTTTTGCGCAGCGTCATCGCGCTGCGACGACGTTTGGAATGTTCAAAAAAGATGCAATTGGCCCACGGATTGAAGCCCCATATGGATTTCGTCATACCCCGCGAAAGCGTGGTATCCAGTACGCCGGGATCTGTCGGCTGACGTCGGCGATTACTGGATCGCCCGCCTTCGCGGACGATGACGAGCAAGCAGCAAATCGCCCGCAGGAGCGCAGCGATACGGGAACTGCGGGAGCGAGGTGACCCCAGATATCCCTTCGCTTATTCGCACTACGTGTACAGCGCAATTGACGTATTCGAGCGCTCAGACAGACTTTACTATCGAAATCGCCTGGTAGCAGTCGAAACACATAAAAATGTAGACCATGCCGCAGTCGGCAATACAGATATCGTCATTGACTGAGTCAAGTTGACCGTAGAAGGTCATCTTTCCATGACCGCCGGCACAGCTCGGCCATTGTTCGCTTTGTAGGAACTGCGGCTCTCCACCAAGTTGATGCCTGTTCCCAATTTCTTTCGATGCCCATTTGAATCTTGGCAAATGTCGAGCCTCATCATTGAGCGGCTCAAGGGTCAATCTAAACGGAGGTACGCTTTTCATCACCGAACGCTCAATATCCCAGCGCGCAGCCGTCCTTGCGCGGGTCGGAGCCGCCGGTCAGCGTGCCCTTGTCCCAGTCGATCCAGATTGCCTGACCGCCGCCGAGCGGCGGCACCACGCTCGTGGTCTTGTGCCCGAGCTTCTTCAGGCCTTCGACGACATCGGCGGGAACGCCGTCCTCGAGCTGATAGACGCCCTCATAGTGCAGGCCGCGCGGCATATCGATGGCCTCCTGGACGTCGCAACCATAGTCGAGGATGTTGGTCAGGACGTGGACCTGCCCGACCGGCTGGTACTGGCCGCCCATCACGCCGAACGGCATCTCGGCCCGGCCGGCCCTGGTGAGGAGTCCCGGAATGATGGTGTGCAACGGCCGCTTTCCAGGCGCGATACAATTGGGATGGCCGGGTTCAATACGGAATCCGGCGCCACGGTTTTGCAACAGAATGCCGGTCTTGTTGGAGACGATCGCCGAGCCAAAGGAATGCGCGATGGAATTGATGAACGAACAGACGTTGCGGTCCCGGTCCACCACGGTGATGTAGACCGTGGAGGGATTCATCGGCGGCTTCACGTCAGGCAGATCGAGCAGCCGGTCCATCCTGATCTTGTCGCCGTATTGATCGGCGAATTCATTTGTCAAAATCCTGACCACGTCGACATTGGCAAAGGCAGGATCACCGATATGCTGCTCGCGCATCATGTAGGCGATCCGCGCCGCTTCGGCTTCGAGATGAAAGCGCTCGACGCTGAGCGCCGGGAACTTGGTCAGATCGAACCGCGACAGAATGTTCAGCATCACCAGCATGGTAATGCCCGGGCCATTCGGCGGGCACTGCCAGACGTCGTGCCCCTTATACAAGGTGCCGATCGGGGTGGTTGTTTCCGTGGTATGCGCGGCGAAATCTTCCAGCGTATGCAGGCCGCCAATGCCGCGCAGGGTCTCAACCATGTCCGCGGCGACGGCGCCCGTATAAAACGCATCGCGGCCGTCTTTGGCGATGGCCCGCAGCGTCTGGCCCAGTTCGGGCTGCCGGATCACGTCGCCGGCGAGCGCAGGCCTGCCATGCGGCAGCAGATAGCGCTCGGTGTTGGTGCCGTTTTTTAATTTCTCGAACTGGTTCTTCCAGTCGAACGCGATGCGCGGCGCCACCACGTAACCTTGTTCGGCGGCCTTGATCGCCGGCTGCAGCAGGCTGTCGAGGCCCAGCTTGCCGTGATCGCGCAGGATGGTCGCCCAGGCGTCGACCGCGCCGGGAATGCTGACGGCGTGCGCCGAGGTCAGCGGGATCGCGTGCAGGTTGCGTTCGAGATACCATGAGGCTTCGGCGGCCTTCGGCGCGCGGCCCGAGCCGTTATAGGCAACGATCTTGCCCTCGCCTTTAGGCTGCACCAGCGCAAAACAATCGCCGCCAATCCCGGTGGATTGCGGCTCGACCACCGCGAGCAGCGCACTCGCCGCCACTGCAGCATCCACGGCGGTGCCGCCGGATCGCAGCACCTCGATCGCCGCCAGCACGGCCAGCGGATGCGACGTCGCCACCATCGCATTCTCGGCGTGGACCGTCGACCGGCCGGCGAGATGGAAATTCCTCATGCCAGGTTGCTCACTTTTGGTGTTGTTGTTTCACGGGCCTTCCCGCCGATAAAGTCCGCCGATCAGCCTGCAGGTACTTGGCACATTTGGGCCGCGCCGGGCAATGCTGGAGACGCCCATCGCCGACACGGCGTCGTCCTTCGAGAGGCGGCCTGGCGGCCGCCACTGGGGATGGCGATGAGATACCTTCCCCCCTCGCAGCGCTCCTGGTAAACCCGCCGCCATGCCCTGCCAGATGAAATGCAATTGCGATGAGTGATGTGAAGACGCTCAGCGACCGGCTCGACGCGCTCGAAAGCCGGCTTATGTTTCAGGACGACACCATCGAGACGCTCAACCAGACCATCACCGAACAGTGGCTCATGATCGACGCCCTGACGCGCCAGCTCGCGAGCCTGAGCGAGCGCCTGCAGGACGCCGAGGCGCCCGCCACCAGCGAACCGCCACCGCATTACTGAACCGGTGCTGCAACCGAGTTGAGAAGCGAAACGAACGCGAAAGCCTGTATCGGAAACGGCGATCCGCCGCCGCCAGTGCACGGGACCGGGCACAACTGGCGCGGGATATTTGCGCCGCATGATCAATATTGGGCAGACAAAGGCCGCAACTTCGGATCGAGTGGTATCAATGGCGATGCGATTCCATGCTCACCGCCAGGGTAATTGGCGGTGCTCCGAATGTAGATTCAGACCCCAGCCCGTCTGGAATTTGCAATTCGGGGCATTCGCCGGACCTTTTCGCCAGGCCGGAGGACTGTGCGTCGAAGGTCCCATAGCAGAGACGACCTTGATGGTCGCTCAAATCCTCTGGCCGTCGCGACAACGATACCGGTCGCGCAGGCAAAACGACAAGATGGCCGGGACAGCATTCCGCTTCCCGGCCTTTTTTATCGGATTTTTCCTGAACCGATGCCATCCGTGGAAGTCGCGGCTGCCGCTTTGTCCCGCAGCGCTATTGCGCATCCTGCAGAATCATGTCGGAGGCTTTTTCCGCGATCATGATGATGGCCGCGTTGGTATTGCCCGATACCAGGTCAGGCATGACCGAGGCGTCGACCACCCGGAGGCCGTCGATCCCGCGAAGGCGAAGCCGCGCATCGACGACAGCAAGAGGGTCGCTTCCCATCCGGCAGGTCGACGTCGGATGGTAGATCGTAGTGCCGCGCGCACGGCAGTGGTTCAATAGCTCCTCATCGCTCGATACCCCAGGCCCGGGATCGACTTCCTCGACCACAAAGGACTTCAGCGCCGGCGCCTGCAGTATCCTGCGCAATATCTTCAGGCCCTCGACGTTGGCGGTGCGATCGGCCGCGGCCGAGAGATAATTGATGCGTATTTCCGGAGGCGCCGTCGGGTCGGCACTGCGGATGCGAAGCGAGCCGCGGCTTTCGGGGCGCAACTGACAGACCGAGGCGGTGAATCCGGAAAACGAATGCAGCTTCTCTCCCATCTTGTCGGTGCTGAATGGCAGAAAGTGAATCTGGATGTCAGGTGTCGCGAGCCGCGGACTGGTCTTGAAGAACGCTCCTGACGTACCTGCGGCGATGGTCAATGGCCCCTTTCGGAAGGCCGCATATCGGGCGGCTGCCAACATCCGCCGCAGCGGACTATTGACGACGTCGTTGAGCGTGATGCTTTGCGCACAGCGCATCACCACCCTGACCTGCATGTGATCCTGCAAATCATGCCCCACCCCCGGCGCATCGAGCACGACATCGATGCCGTGCTTGCGCGAGAGCTCGCCCGGGCCCACGCCGGAAAGCTGCAATAACTGCGGCGAATTATACGCGCCGCCTGAAACCAGGATTTCTTTTCGTGCTCGCGCTATGCGCACCGACCCCGCCTTGTGGTACTCGACCGCCACGGCACGCCGTCCGTCGAACACGACGCGCTGTGCCAGCGCCGAGGTTTCGATCCTTAGGTTGCTGCGGCCGCGGGCGGCACGTAGATAGGTTACCGCCGTGCTCGCTCTTCTTCCGCGCCACGTCGTGGTCTGGAAAAATCCGGCGCCTTCCTGAGACGCGCCGTTGAAATCGGGATTGAGCGGTATGCCGGTCTCCGCCGCGGCGGCAATGAAGGCCGCCGACAGCGGATCGGCATGTCGGATATCGGAAACCGGCAGCGGACCGCCCACCCCGTGGAAATCGTCGCCGCCGCGTTGCTGGTTCTCGGCTTTCTTGAAATACGGCAGCACATCGTCATAGCCCCAACCGCTGTTTCCGAGCTGGCGCCAGCGATCGTAATCCTGGGGCTGACCACGAACATACAGCAAGCCGTTGATCGAACTCGAACCGCCCAGCACCTTGCCGCGCGGTTGAAAGACCGTTCGCCCGCAAAGCCCCGGTTCGGGCTCGGTCTGGTACATCCAGTTGACGGTCTTTTCCTTGAACAGCCTGCCATAGCCGAGCGGCACATGGATCCAGAGGTTGGAGTCCTGCGGACCGGCTTCGAGCAGCAGCACCGCATTCTTTCCGTCCGCGCTCAGGCGATTGGCGAGCACACACCCGGCCGAGCCCGCGCCGACGATGACATAGTCGAAATCGAAATTTTCGGAAGCACACATCGTCGGGTTCAAGGATGGCGGCGCACAGGGATGGCGATGGCTAAGAATACGTCGCGCTAACGCGATGTCTGCTTTCGCAACTCGGCCACGTCCTGGGCGGTGAGCCCCGATCCCTTGCTGCCGAAGCGCGCCGTGACGTAATTGGCCACAGCCGCGATCTCGACATCAGAATAGGCGCCGCCAAAGGCGGGCATCGAGACGGCACCCTGGGTATGGCGCTCGGTGCCGGAGATCACGATCTGAGCGACATTTGTCGCGCCGGGATCGTTGACCGCTTCGGCGCCGGTCAGCGTCGCGAAGGGTGAAATCGCGCTTTCGCCGCTCCAGCCGTGGCAGCTGGCGCAAGCGCCCTCGAACACCATCTTGCCACGCGGATCCGATGTGCCGCCGCCCTGCTTGTGTGAGGCGGGTGCCGGCGGCGCCGGGCTCGCCGGCAGGTCGGGCGACGCCATCGCGGGCACGCTGCGCAGATAGGCCACCACGGCGCGAATATCTTCCGGCGCCAGCTGGCTGAAGCTGCGGTCCACCGCCTCACCCATCGGCCCCGAGGCGGTGCCGTGACCATCGGCATGTCCGATCGAAAGATAGGCGATGAGATCGTCGTCGCGCCAGCCGCCGATGCCGGTGGACTTGTCCGAGCTGATATTGAAGGCACGCCAGCCCGCGGTCACCGCGCCGGCGAATTTCCGGCGGTTGTCCAGCGCAAAGGCCAGATTTCGCGGCGTGTGGCATTCGCCGCAATGGGCCAGCGCCTCCGCCAGATAGGCGCCCCGGTTCCATTCCGGTGTTTTCGAGCTATCCGGCTCGAAGCGGGTATCTCGATTGAACAGGACAGACCAGAAGTTCAAGGTCCAGCGCTGGTTGAACGGAAAGCCAAGCGTGTTGTCGGGAGCCGGCGCGTGCACCGGCGGCAGGCTGAACAGATAGGCCTTGATCGCCAGCGCATCGGCGTCGGTCATGGTGGAATAGGACGTAAACGGCATCGCCGGATAAAGCCGTGCGCCGTCGCGCCTGATGCCGCGGTGAACTGCATTGAGAAAATCCTGATCGCTGTAGTTGCCGATGCCGGTCTCCTTGTCGGGCGTGATGTTGGTCGAGTACAGCGTGCCGAAAGGCAGCCTGAACCCCAAACCGCCGGCATAGGCCCTGCCGCCCGCGCTGGTGTGGCAGACCATGCAGTCCGCCGCCCGCGCCAGATAGGCACCGCGTTCCACGAGGCTCGCCTTGGCGAGCGAAGCCGGGGTACCGGTAGGATCGCCGGCTTTATAATCCGTCAGCGCCACCTTCGGACCATCCGCAAAACCCATAGGACCGGGGCCACGCAGGATCCAGACTCCGGCGGCCAGCACCACCACGACGATGGCGACAACGCTGAAGAGAATGCGACCGGCGGCGCTCATGATTTCTTCTGCGCAGCTATCATGGCACGGTCGATGGGAAGCCTGCGCAGCGCGACGCCGGTGGCGGCGAGAATCGCGTTGCGCAGCGCCGGTGGGCCTGCCGTCACGCCGGTCTCGCCGATGCCGCCGGGCGCCTCGCCGCTGTTGATGACATGAACCTCGATCTTCGGCGCCTGATCGATCCGCAGCATGCGGTAATCGTTGAAATTGGATTGCAGCACGCGTCCCTTGTCGATGGTGATCTCGCCGTAAAGTGCCGCGGTCAGGCCGAAGATCAGGCCGCCTTCGACCTGCGCCATGATCGTATCGGGATTGACGGCGATACCGGTATCGACCGCGGTGGTAACTCTTCGCAGATTTACCTCGCCCTGTTCGTCGACCTCCGCTTCCACCACGGTGGCGATGAAGCTGCCGAACGACGGCTGCGCGCTGACGCCGCGTCCGACACGCGCGGCGAGCGGTTGGCCCCAATTGGATTTCTCCGCCACCAGGTCGAGCGCGGCCTTGAGACGCGGATTTTTTGTCAACATGCCGCGACGGAAATCAACCGGATCCTTGCCCGCTTTGCGGGCGAGTTCGTCCATGAAACACTCAATCGCAAACACGTTGTTGTTGGGACCGACGCCGCGCCAGAAGCCGGTCGGCACTGCCGGTGGTTCGGCGCGCACATATTCGACATGGAAATTGGGAATGTCATAGGGCATGTCGACCGCGCTATCGACGGCATCGATGTCGATGCCCTTCTGGAAAGCGGGCGGCAGCCAGCGCGCCAGGATGGACGAACCACAGACACGATATTTCAAGCCAACGATCTCGCCATCCGACAGCGTCGCGGCAATGGTGTCGCGATAAACCGGGCGATAGACGTCGTGCTGGATGTCCTCCTCGCGCGTCCACACCACTTTGACGGGTCCATCGACATGCTTGGCGATGCGGACGGCCGCGACGACCATGTCGGGCTCGAGCTTGCGGCCGAAGCCGCCGCCGAGCAGGTGGTTGTTGACGATCACTTTCTCAACCGGGAGCCCAACAGCCTTCGCCGCTTCCGACTGCACCCGGGCCATGATCTGGGTGCCGGTCCAGATTTCGCAAGCGTCGGGCTTGACATGAACCGTGGCGCTCAACGGCTCCATCGTCGCATGCGCGAGAAAGGGAAGCTCATACGAGGCGTCCAGCCTCTCGCCGGTTGAAAGTCCCTTGGCAATATCGCCTTCGGACTTGGCGACGACACCGTCCTTTTCACTGGCGGCGCGCAAATTGTCCCAGATGTCCTTCGAGCTGATGCGCGAGTTCTCGCCCTCATCCCAGCTCACGACCAGGGCATCAAGGCCTTTCATGGCCGCCCACATGTGATCGCCGACGACTGCGACCATATCCTCCAGCACGACGATCGTCCGCACGCCCGGAATTTTCGCGGCCGCGCTGTCATCGACCTTGCCGACCTTGCCGCCAAATACCGGGCACGCCGCCAAGGTGGCGAACTTCATGCCGGGAAGCATCGCATCGATGCCATAGACCGTCTTGCCGTTGACCTTGTCGGGCGTGTCAAAGCGCTTCAACGGCTTACCGATCAGCACGAAATCCCTGGGGTCCTTGAGCGCGACATCCTTGGGCGGGGCGAGCGCGTTCGCGGCATCGACCAGCGCGCCATAGGAAAGCTTAACTCCGCTCCCCGCATGCGTGACCTCGCCATTCGATGTCGTGCAGCTTGCCGGCTCGACCTGCCATTGTTGCGCCGCGGCTTGAACAAGCATGGCGCGGGCTGTGGCGCCGGCCGTGCGGAGCGGTTTCCAAAAGGCCCGGACTGACGTCGAGCCTCCTGTGGCCTGGATGCCGAACACCGGATTGGCGTAAAGCTTCTCGTTGGCGGGGGCATGTTCAAGCACTACAGATGAAAAATCCGCATCCAGTTCTTCGGCCAGGATCATCGCCACCGCGGTATAGATTCCCTGCCCCATCTCGACCTGCGGCATGACCAGCGTGGTCTTACCGGAGGCATCGATGCGGATGAAAGCATTGGGCGCAAACTTGCCGTCGGTCTGGTCCGGCGGCTGCACCGGCTCGTTGACCGCGCCGACGGGAAGATGGAATGCGAGCAGAAACCCGCCGGCCAAACCGCCGGTCAGCACAGCGCGGCGCGAAAGCCCGTCGGTGATCTTCTCGGCGACTGCCATGATCCGCTCCTACGACTGACGTTGCGAGGCCGCGCGCTTGATCGCCGCGCGAATGCGGACGTAAGTGCCGCAACGGCATATATTGCCCGCCATCGCGGCGTCGATGTCGGCATCGTCCGGATTGGGCGTCGTCGCAAGCAGCGCGGCGGCCGACATGATCTGGCCCGATTGGCAATAGCCGCACTGGACCACTTCGAGATCGAGCCAGGCCTTCTGCACCTTGGCGCCGAGCGGCGTGGCGCCCACGCCTTCGATGGTGGTGACGGCGCGATCGCGCACCGCGCCGACCGACAGCATGCAGGAACGCACCGGCTTGCCGTCGATATGGACCGTACAGGCGCCGCACTGGGCAATGCCGCAGCCGAATTTCGTGCCGGTCATGCCGAGCAGGTCACGCAGAACCCAGAGCAGCGGCATGTCGGGCGGAGCCTCGAACGACTTCTGTTCGCCGTTGATGGTCAAGTTTGCCATGGCGGACCCAATTTCTGCATTACACTCGCGGCCCGCTGAAACAGTGCCTCGGGCCTTCCAAGCTGGCATAAGCACCAAAAACGATATTCCAGATCGCGGGGCTCGTGAACGCCCGGGCCGATCAACTTCCTGATATCAGGGTGACCGGAGGCCGGCGGCATCGAAGCTGGTACGCTTGATCGGCGGTCATCCGGCAAAAGGAGTCCATCCATGCCAGTAAATGTCCCAGGCGTGCGTCGGGTGCAAGGTTACTGCGGCCTTTGCATCGCACGTTGCGGCACTGTTGCGACCATCACCGATGGCAGCTTCACAATTCTTGATCCGGATCCTTCGCATCCTACCGGCGCGGCCATTTGCGCCAAGGGACGAGCCGCTCCCGAGCTGGTCTATCACAAGGACAGACTGAAACAGCCGCTGCGTCGGACGCGGCCGAAAGGCGAGGCCGACCCCGGATGGGAGGAGATTTCCTGGGATGCGGCGCTCGACCAGATCGCCGCCGCCATGCGCCGCATCGCCGATCGGCACGGACCGGAAGCGGTTGCCTTCAGTCAGTCGTCCGGGTCGACAACCGCCATCGCGGATTCCGCCGGGTTCGTTCGAAGACTGATGAATGCGTTTGGGACGCCAAACCTGGTTTGGCCGCTGGACTTGTGCGGCTGGGGGCGCGGCTTTGCCACGCGCTACGTCTTTGGTGTCGGCAGCGTCGCGATCGGCAGCGCAGGCGGCGCCATGGCGGACATCGCCCATACCGGCTGCCTGATCCTGTGGGGCTATAACCCCTCTTTTTCGCGCATCACACACGCCACCGCGACAGTTGCCGGGCTGAAACGGGGCATGAAACTGATCGTGGTTGATCCGCGCAATGCCGGACTTGCCAACAAGGCCGACCTCTGGCTGCGCGTGCGGCCGGGAACGGATGGCGCGCTCGCATTAGGTCTGGCCAACATCATGATCGAGCGCGGATGGTACGACCGGGAATTCGTCCGCACCTGGAGCAACGGACCTCTGCTGGTGCGCTCCGACACCAACCGATTGCTGAAAGCCGAGGACCTCTGCCCCGAT
>NZ_JBEKXH010000026.1:0-33468 GCF_049512235.1 Bradyrhizobium sp. | reverse complement strand
CGCACGGCGCTTGAAACCCACTTGCGGCATCAGCCGAAAAAAGTGAGCCGAAGCCGAATCAAGCGATTGCGCGGACTGCGCCAGCCGCAATACCGCCTTCGCGTTGGCGCGATACGAATATTCTACGATGTGGCAGACACGACCGTCCAGGTCTTGGCGATCGTGACCAAACTGGAGGCTGACTCATGGCTCGCACAATTCGCAAATCCGGAGTGAAGGAAGTTCCGCTCTCCGAAATCAAGGACGATCTGTCGCGGTATCTTCGCGAGGCCGAGACGCAGCAGATCGTCATCACGCGTCACGGCAAGCCGGCCGGAGTGCTGATCGGTTTCGAATCGGAGGAAGACTGGTTCGAGTATCGGCTCGAAAACGATCCCCGATTCTTGCGCCGCATCGAACAGGCGCGCGACAGTCTGCGCGCTGGCCGTGGGCTCAAGCTGGAAGACGTCGAAACGGACTGACGACTCGCGCTTTCCTGACAGGAGATGAGACAAAATGCTCGATGCCGCCATCAAGGCGCTTTCGCAGATCCTGTCGCCGCCGATGCGCTCCATCCTGTGGCGATCGATCGCTCTGGCGCTGGTTTTGATCACGGTGCTGGCGATCGGGCTGCAGCGGCTTTTGAGCTTTCTTGCGACCTCGGGCGAAGGCTGGGCCGAGGCGATGCTGGGCCCCAGCTCTCACACCCCGCTCAATGTGCTGTCATGGATCGTTTCGATCGCGGCCGGTTTCGGCGTGGTGTTCGGCGCGATATTCCTGATGCCCGCGATCACCTCGCTGGTGGCGAGCGTGTTCGTCGACGAGGTCGCCGACCATGTCGAGCGCGAACATTATCCGGCGGAGCGGCCGGGCGTGGCGCTGCCGTTCGGGCTCGCCGTCAGCGAAGGCGTCAAGACCGCGCTGCTGACCATTCTGGTCTATCTGATCGCGCTGCCGTTCGTGTTCGTGGCCGGCGCCGGCCTCATCGCCTTCTTCATCGCCACCGCCTGGCTGTTGGGGCGCGAATATTTCGAACTTGCGGCGATGCGCTTCCGGCCGCCTAAGGAAGCCAAGGCGATGCGCCGGGACAATGCCGCCATCGTGTTCAGCGCGGGGCTGGTGATCGCGGCCTTTGTCTCGATCCCGATCGTCAACCTGGCGACGCCTCTGTTCGGCATGGCCTTCATGGTCCACCTGCACAAGCGGCTCTCCGGCCCGCGGCCGGAGCTGATCGAGCGCGAGCGCAGCGTGCCGGCGCTGTGAGGCGGTCTATCGTCTCCCTCGCCCCGCTCTTCGCGGGGCGAGGTAAGCGCTCGCTGCCAGTTGTCACCATCGCGAGCGCGACCAGCCGAACCGCCGCATCAGCGCCTGCGCCATGCCAAACGGCGCGGGCGTAAAGGGGCCGGGCGGCGCGCGGGTCATCAGCGTGACCAAACCGAGCGCGAGGATCGCGATCCAGAAGATCAGCCAGAAACCGTCGATATAGGCCAGCACGTTGGCCTCGCGCTGTACCAGCGCCGAGAGCTCCCCCAAGGCCCGGGCCGACGCTGTGGCCGCGCCGCGGCCGGCGAAGCCGTGCGCGAACTGCCCGAGAATCCGGCCGACATCGGCGCTGCCGTTCTCCAGATGCTGCCCGAGAAAATTGGAATGGATTTGCTCACGGACCCGCAGCCAGGTGCCCATCAACGCTGTGCCGATCTCGGCGCCGCCGAGCCGCGTGACCTGGATGTAGGCCGCGGACGCGGTCGCCCGGGCCGGATCGGAGTTGGACAAAAGGATGATAATGAGGGGCAGCAGCGAAAAAGCCTGCCCGACCGATAGCAGCATCACGATGGTGATGAAATCGCCGGGGGCCCAATCATGGGTCAGTTGGGTTCCCAAGAGGTTCGCCGTGGCAAACGCCGAGAGGCCTGTTATCAGCGCGAGACGGGGATCGAAATGCCGGAGCAGGAAGATCGACACCGGCACCAGGACCAACATCGGCAGCACGCCATATTGCACCAGCAGCACGCCGCTTTCCTCCGGCCGCAGCAGGCCGACAGTGGCGAGAAAATTCGGCACCAGCGACGCATTCGACTGGTTGGCGAGCGTGTAGAACAGAATGACAAGCACAGCGAGCCCGACATTGCGCGAAAACAGCACGCTGACATGGGCCCAGGGCCGGCGAACCATCATCTCGTTGATCAGAAAGCCCAGGCATAACAGGGCGCCCGCGATCAATAGCGCCGCGACCGTGCCGGACCCCAGCCAATCCAGGCGATTGCCCTGATCGAGGCCGGCATAGATCATCGAGACGCCGGCGCCGAGCAGCAGCATGCCGCCCCAGTCGGCGTCCCTGACGACCTCCGGATTGACCGCCTCGTGCGGCGTGCCGAGATAGACCATCAGTCCCATCAGCGGCGCGACCAGCACGTCCTGCCAGTACAGCCACTGCCATCCCAGATGCTCGACATAGAAGCCGACCAGCGACGTACCGGCATCCAGCGCAAACCCGACCCTGATAGCATAGAGCGAGATCGCCGGCAGCCACCATCGCATCGGCAGGTTGCGGATGATGATCATCAGGGTGGCGGGAACGAACGTGCCAAGCAGCAGGCCATGCGCGATGCTCAGTGCAATCAGCGTGCTGTAGTCGCGCACGAACGGGGTTACCAGCGAGATCAGGGCGTAGAGCAGGCAGGGAATGCCGAGCACGCGGCGCAGGCCGAAGGCGGTCGCGAGCCAGGCCACCGAGGGTGCAATGAAGATCTGCGAGCCGATTGACGCCGTCGAGAGCCAGGCGCCCTCGTCGAAGCCGAGCGAAAAGGCGCCGCGCAGATCCGGCAACCCGACCGAGGTCAGCCGGCTGTCGAAGTTCGCAAGAAAGCAGCCGAGCAGCACGGCGCCGACCGCAAACATCGGTTGCGGGGCAATGCCGCCACGCGAGATCGGCCCCGGATCGGCGCTACTTCTTTCCGCCATCCGTCCCCGCTCCGCCGGTATCGATGCGGGTGACAACCGACATCCCCGGCAGCAGACGATCCAGCAATGGCTGGCCCTTATCGAGTGCGATCCGGACCGGAATGCGCTGAACCACCTTGGTGAAATTGCCGGTGGCGTTGTCGGGCGGCAGCAGCGCGAACTGCGACCCGCTGGCGGGCGCGATGCGCTCGACGCGGCCATGCAGCCGCTCGCCCGGAAAACTGTCGACGGTGACCTCGACCGGCTGGCCTGGCCTGACCCGGGTCAGCTGGGTTTCCTTGTAGTTGGCGATGACATAGACGTCCGGCAGCGGCACGACGTTGATGAGGTTGCTGCCGACATCGACATAGTCGTTGGGCTGCACCTCCCGCTCGCCGACGACGCCGTCGAACGGCGCCACGATCCTGGTGTAGCCAAGCTTGAGCCTTGCCGCCGACAGCGCGGCCTTGGCACCCAACACATCCGCCGCGCGCTGCTTCTTGTTCCCTGCGAGCACCTCCAACTGGTGGCGCTGTTCGGCGATCACGGCCCGGCTCGCCCGGACATCGGCCTGGGCACGGGCATAGGCTGCCACCGCCTGTTCAAGCTTTTGCCTGGTTCCGGCGTCGGTGTGTTCCAGCGACTGTTGCCGGTCCTGTTCCTGGCGGGTCTCGACCTCCTGAGCCTGCGCGGCCACCAGTTGGGCCTCGCCCTGCGCGATGGTCGCGTATTGCAGTTCGACCTGGTTGCCGAGATTGTCGAGCGCCGCCTGCGCTCCGGCGACGCCGGCCTCGGCCTGGGCGACCTGCGCCGCGTAGTCGGCGGGATCGATTTGAACCAGGAGATCGCCGGCCTTGACCCGCTGGAAATCGTTGACGGCGACGGTGAGAATCTCACCGGCGACGCGGCTGCTCAGCCGGGTCGTATCGGCCTTGACATAGGCATCGTCGGTGCTCTGGATCACGGCGCTGCCGACCCAGGCATCCCAGCGCAGCGTGGCCAGCGCGATCAACACGAATGCGATCACCACGGCGAGCAGCGGAATCGCGAGACGGCGTGCGGAACCCGGCTCCGCCGGCAGCGGCTTTGGCGCGTTGGCGGCCGCGGCAAGCGCCGCTGAGGAGGGTGTCGTCGCAGTCCTTATCGTGGCGGCCGGGCTGATCTGATCCTGCTGACTCAAGGGACCCCCGCTCTGAAGCATGCTAGCCCGGGGCAAGGAACCAGGGATGGTACCGCGCACCGGGAGATACACCGGATGTCAGGCGCGATTATGCCTCAGACCGTCTTCTCCGGCCAGCGGCAGAGATCGTTGATCAGGCATACCTCGCAACGCGGCTTGCGGGCGACGCAGGTGTAGCGTCCGTGCAGGATCAGCCAGTGATGGGCGTGCCGCATGAATTCGGCAGGGATCACGCGCTCGAGACCCAGCTCGACGTCGAGCGGGGTAGCGCCGGGCGCCAGCCCGGTGCGATTGCCGACGCGAAAGACGTGGGTGTCGACCGCCAAAGTGGGTTCGCCAAAGGCCATGTTGAGTACGACATTGGCGGTCTTGCGGCCGGCGCCGGGCAGCGACTCAAGCTCGGCGCGGGTGCGCGGCACCTCGCTGCCGAAATCGGCGATCAGTCTTTCCGACAGCGCGATGACGTTCTTGGCCTTGGTGCGGTAGAGCCCGATGGTCTTGATATGATCGCGCAACCGCTCCTCGCCGAGCGCGAGCATTTTCTGCGGCGTATCGGCAACTTCAAACAGCACGCGCGTCGCCTTGTTGACGCCGGCGTCGGTGGCCTGCGCCGACAGCACGACCGCGACCAGGAGCGTGTAGGGGTTGAGATGCTCCAGTTCGCCCTTCGGTTCGGGATTGGCCTTGCGGAACCGGCTGAACGCCTCCTGGATTTCAGCCGGGGTCCAGGGCCTGAAGGTAGCAGCGGATTTTTTAGCCGCGCGCGGCGGGCTCGCCGCGGGTCTTTTCGTTGGTTTATTTTGCCGCGGCGGCGCTGCGGCGGGACCCCGGGACTTGCCTGCGCGTTGAGGCGCGGCACCTGCCTTGTTTTTTTTGGGCTGAGGTCTGCGGATGATTTTCGCCATGATTGAGGGTATACTGATAGGTCATGACCGCAGGCAACGCCTTTGATCCGCAAACCCCGCCGGAATTATTTTCAGCGTTGCTGACGCCGCACCGCTCGCTGAACCGCACCGGTTTTCTGGTGGTGATGGCCTTTCTCAGTTTCGTCAGCTTCGCCGCCGGCGTTGGTTTTCTGCTGATGGGCGCATGGCCGGTGTTCGGCTTTTTCGGCCTCGATGTGCTGGCGGTCTACTGGGCCTTCCGGGTCAATTTCCGCGCCGCCAGGGCATCGGAGGAAATTTCGGTGACGCCGTCGGAGCTGCGGGTGCGCCGGGTCAGCCACCGCGGTGATGTCGTGGAATTCGTGCTCAATCCGCTATGGGTGCGGCTCGATCAGGTGACCCATGAGGAATACGGCGTCGAGAAGCTTTATCTGGTCTCCAAGGGCCGCCACATCGCGGTCGGGAGTTTTCTGGGGCCCGACGAAAAGGCAAGTTTCGCCAAGGCTTTGACGGCGGCGCTGCAGGCCGCGCGGCGCGGCCCGAGCTATAATCCGCTGTCATGAAAGACGGTCGGGAATCGGGTGGTTTGAACCTCGGGCCCGGCGTACATCATGGCGCATGATGAACCTTGCCATTAATGACCATCGCCTGGCCAAGCCCGGGCCCCACCAGAACGCCGCGCTGCGCGACTATGATTCGGTGCGGCGCGCCATCGCCTTCATCTCGGAACACTGGCGCGCGCAGCCGACCATCGAAGCGATGGCGGATGCGGCCGGCGTCACGCCGGACGAACTGCACCATCTGTTTCGCCGCTGGGCCGGGCTGACCCCAAAAGCCTTCATGCAGGCGCTGACGCTCGATCACGCCAAGGGCCTGCTGCGCGATTCCGCCAGCGTGCTCGACGCCGCCCTCGACTCCGGGCTTTCCGGTCCCGGGCGGTTGCACGATTTGTTCGTCACCCATGAGGCGATGTCGCCGGGCGAATGGAAGAACGGCGGCGCCGGCATGACGCTGCGCCACGGCTTTCATTCCTCGCCATTCGGCTCGGCCATCGTGATCGCCAGCGGCCGCGGCCTTGCGGGTCTTGCCTTCGCCGACCCCGGCGAGGAACAGGCGGCGCTCGCCGATATGCAGCGGCGCTGGCCACAGGCCGGTTACGTCGAGGATCATCCCGGCACGGCGGCGCTGGCGCAGCGCATCTTCGACACCAGACTGTGGCGCGCCGATCAGCCGCTGCGCGTGGTGCTGATCGGCACCGATTTCGAGGTTCGGGTGTGGGAGACGCTGCTCAAAATCCCGATGGGCCGCGCGGTCTGCTATTCCGATATCGCCGCCAAAATCGAAAGCCCCAAGGCCTCACGCGCGGTCGGCGCGGCGGTCGGCAAGAACCCGATCTCGTTCGTGGTGCCCTGCCATCGCGCGCTCGGCAAGAGCGGCGCGCTGACCGGCTATCACTGGGGCCTCACCCGCAAGCAGGCGATGATCGGCTGGGAAGCCGGGCGAATGGGGCTGCAATCGTGATGGCCTAGCCCTGAACCCTGCTTTCAGCAGCGATTGAGGAGGAATGAAGTAGTTCACCAGCCGGTCGAGGTCGGCGAGCAGCTTGGCCAGTTGCTTTTCATGGTGACCGGATCATCCGTCGGCGCGACTGTGCAACTGAACCATCGGCTTTCACCAACCCGAAATTGATTTCAGTCCGCATAAGCGGCTCCGCATGGAACCGCCCGTCTGAAACGGAATCTTAAAAGCAGTTGCCTAGCGTCCGGCTCCAAAAGGTTCTTGGAGCGCGCCGCGCCGTGAACAGACTTATCGCGATCATCGACTGGTTTATTCCGAACGCATCAAGGGCGGAACGGTCGCAGCTCGGCCTCGCGCGGAATTTTGTCTGCAGCCTCCTGTTCGGCCCGATCCTGTCGCAATCGATCAGCGTGTTCCTTTATCGCAGCGACCCGCATCCAGGCTTCGCATGCTGGACCGTCATCGCCTGCGTGTGGCTGTTCTGGATATTGCCCTTCGTCTACAAGTGGACCGCCAACCTGCAACTGTCCGCGCTTCTGTCCGTGGAACTACTGGCCTTCGCGTCCTTGTTCGGCGCGTTTCATTATGGCGGGGTCAGTTCGCCCTTCATGCCCTGGCTGATCGTCAGCCTTTTGCTCGGGTTTTTCTATCTGTCGGAACGGCCGTTGCTGGTGCTCGGGCTGTTCAGCGCGAACATCCTGGGCTTCTGCATCGCCTACCTGTGGTGGGGTTTCCCGGAACTGGTGCCGCCGGAGCAATTGTCGATCCTGGCTTGGATATCGATCCTCGCGGCCACGATCTATATGTCGTGGAAGGCGATCTATTACGCCAACATGATCGCGATGCGCTCCCAACTTGAACGCGAGGCGGTACGGCATCGCGAGACCGCGATCCATTTGCGCCGGGCGAAGGACATGGCCGAAGTGGCCAACCGCGCCAAGTCGATCTTTCTCGCCAAGATGAGCCATGAGCTTCGCACCCCCCTTAACGCGGTGATCGGCTTCAGCGAGATTCTGCTCAAGGACGTCGACCCGGGCGCCGGTAACGCGCGCAAGAAGTTCGAGCTGGAGCGGATCAACGCCGCCGGCCGGCACCTGTTGTCGCTGGTGACTGACTTGCTCGATCGCTCGAAGATCGAGGCCGATGTCGTCGAGTTGAAGATCGAGCCGTTCGATTTGAACAAGATGATTCGGGAAGTGGTCGCCAGTGTTCAGCCGCTGATTTCCGAACGGGCGAACAGGCTGGTGATAGAATGCCCCGATGATATCGGAATGGCTCGCACCGATCGGACCAAGCTCCAACAGGTGGCGCTCAATCTGTTGAGCAATGCGGCAAAGTTCACTCACGGCGGTACCATCAAGCTTGCCGTCCGGCGTCGCAAGCGTGAAGCGGGCGCGGGCGACTTTATCGAGATCGAGGTTCAGGATACCGGCATCGGCATCGCGGTGTCCGAAATGTCCCGGTTGTTTCAGAACTTTGGGCAGGCCACCGCGGCAACCTCGGGCAAATTCGGCGGAACAGGGTTGGGACTGGCGATCAGCCAGGAGCTGTGCACCCTGATGGGCGGCACCATTTCCGTAACGTCGGAGCCAAGTGAGGGATCGTGCTTCACCATCGCGATCCCCGCGCTGGCCAGCGAACGGAGCGCTATCGAAGATAAGCAACCAGCCATCGCGCCGCAGCCTGCCGCCGCTCCAGTCTTCTGAAAGATATTCATGTCAAAGTCGTATGCATTTTCCAGCACCATGAGTTCCCGGAAGCCCGAAGCCGGCGACGGGGCTCGCGGCAACCTGGATCCAGCGCCGCGCCTGCTCATCGTCGATGATGTCAGCGACAACCGCGCGGTTCTGACACGACGGTTCCAAAGCCGCGGCTTTCAGATCGTCGAGGCCGAAAATGGCCTCGAAGCGCTCGAATTGATCGAGACCGGCGCCTTCGACCTCGTCCTTCTTGACATCGTCATGCCGGGCATCGACGGGATCGAGACCCTCAGACGAATCCGCTCACAACGATCGCCATCCGAACTGCCCGTGATCATGGTCACGGCGAAAGCCGAGAACACCGATGTCGTCCATGCGCTCGAAGCCGGCGCCAACGACTATGTTACGAAGCCGGTCGACTTTGCCGTCGCGCTGGCGCGCGTGAATACGCAGCTCAGCCGGAAAAAGGCGGAAAGGCTTCTGATTGAAGCCAACCGGAAGCTGAATATGGAAATTGCCCTCCGCGAGGAATCGCAGGCGCAGTCCCACTATCTTGCCTATCATGATCCCCTCACCGGTCTCGGCAACCGCCTCCTTTTCAAGAGCCATCTGGAGACGATACTTGGCGAGGTCCCGGCTACCGCGCATCCGATAGCGGTTCTGCTTCTCGACCTCGACGGCTTCAAGGGCGTGAACGAAGCGCTGGGCCACTCCGTCGGCGATCTGCTCCTGAAGTCGATCGCGGGCCGGCTGCGCGACATCCTGCAAGCGACCGATCGCATCGCGCGGCTCGGCGGCGACGAATTCGCCATCCTGCAGACGTCGATGCCGCAGCCCGCTTCGTCGGTCGCGCTCGCGGAAAAAATCATCGAGCTCACGGCCGCCACGCGCAGCATCGATGGCCATGACGTCACGGTCGGCGCCAGCGTCGGAATTGCGATCGGCGAGCCCGGCGAAATCGACGCCGGGCATTTCCTCAAGCGCGCCGATCTCGCCATGTATGGCGCCAAGTCCGGCGGCCGCGGCACCTACCGGATCTTCGATCCCGAAATGGATTGTCAGGTCCAGGCCCGGCGCCTGCTCGAGCGCGACATGCGCCAGGGGCTGGTGCAGAACTGCTTCCGTCTGCATTACCAGCCGCTCGTCAACCTGCAGACCCGGAAGGTGACCGGCTTCGAGGCATTGATGCGATGGCAGCATCCCGAGCGCGGCCTGGTGTCGCCGCTCGAGTTCGTTCCGTTCGCCGAGGAGATCGGCCTGATCGTCCCGCTCGGGGAATGGGCGCTGCGGCAGGCCTGCAGCGAGGCGATGAACTGGCCCGACGATATCGGCGTTGCCGTCAATCTCTCGCCCGTGCAATTCAAAAAGGGCAGTCTGGCTTCGGCCGTCGTCAGCGCGCTGGCGTCATCCGGCCTGCCGGCGTCCCGTCTCGAACTGGAAGTGACGGAGTCGATCCTGCTGGAGAAGTCCGACAGCAACATCGAAATTCTCAATCAGCTGCGGGGGCTCGGCGTGCGAATATCGATGGATGATTTCGGCACCGGCTATTCCAGCATCGGCTATCTCCGCAACTTCCGCTTCGACAAGATCAAGATCGACCGTTCGTTCGTGCAGGACCTGATGGAGGATGACGGATGCCTTGCCATCGTCCGCGCGGTCGTCGGTCTCGGCAAGAGTTTCGGCATCAGAACGATCGCGGAAGGCGTCGAGACCGAGGCGCAGCTGGAGCGGCTCGCTCTGGAAGGCTGCACCGAGGTGCAGGGGTATCTATACAGCAGGCCGGTACCGGCCGATCAGGTCCCGGCGCTGCTCGCCGAGATCACCCGCAAGCGCCTCGCTTTTGAGATGAAGAACCTTTCATGATGGGTTTGCGCTCCCCCGGAGCGTAGCGCAGCTGCGCGGTGGTGGGGAGGCGCTTGTTCGCGGAGTTTATCATGGGGTCATTGGGCGCTTCCGGCCTGGGCGAGCTTTGGCCGCACCCGATTTGACAGCCTGACCCATTTGGCCCCAGCATGACCGGTAACGGCCGATGGCAACGACAACTGGCCGAACAAAATCCCGGAGGAAACCATGCCGATCACCCGCCGTGAATTCGCGCAGGGCGGCGCGGCCACGGCAGCCGCCGCCGCGCTCTCATTCCCGATGCCTGCGATCGCGCAAGCCGTGCCGATCAGGCTGGGCTGGCTGGCGGCGTTGACCGGCGCCAGTTCGGCGCCGGCGATCGGCTTCAACCGCGGCGTGGTCTGGGCCGCCGAGAGCATCAACAAGGCCGGCGGCGTCAAGGGCCGCATGATCGAAGTCCTGACGCGCGACACCCAGGGCGATCCGACCAAGGCGGTCAACGCCACGCAGGAGATGATTTCCGCGCTCAAGGTCGACGCGATCTGGGGACCGACCAATTCCGGCGAGTCGCTCGCGGTCACGCCGATCATGGCGCGCGCCAGGATGCCGAACATTCACCCTTGCGTGGTCGATACCCTGATCGATCCGCGGAAATATCCGAACGCCTTCCGCATGGCGCCCTCCAACGGCCAATGGGATGACGCGGTGCGCGGCTATTGTCTCAATGTCCTGAAAGTCAAAAAGATCGCCGTGATCGGCGATACCACCGGATACGGCACCACGGCCGTCAACGCCTCCGTCAGCGCCTTCAAGAAGGATGGCGCCGACGTGGTCTATCAGGCCAATATCGACGCCACCCAGCCCGACATGGCGCCGGACATGCTGCGCGCCAAAAACGCCGGCGCCGAGGCGATCGTGGTCTGGAGCGTTTCCACCGGCATGGAGGCGCGGATGTTCAACACCCGCGCCGCGATGAATTGGGACCTGCCCTTTGTCGGGCATCCCTCGATGGCCTCGGGCGACGTCGCCAATCTCGTCGAGAAGCGGGAGAACTGGAACAAGGTGTACGCCGTCGGCTATCGCAGTTGCAGTTTCGACGCATCCGGCAAATTGCCGCCGCGATCGGCCGAATTCGTCGATCGCATCAAGGGCCAGGTGGCGCTGTCGGACACGCTGTTGTGGTGGGTCGCGGGCGGCGTCGACGCGGTCAATCTGGTCGCCAAGGCGGTCGAGACGACAGGCGGCTCGTCGAGCGCTGATATCATCGGCTACTGGAACTCCTTGCGCAAATATCCGGGGCTGTTCGGCGACTACACCTTCACGCCGGAGCAGCATAATGGCTATCCGACCGAAGATGTGGTGATGTCGGAAGCCAGTTCCGCGAGGGATGGCGCATTCTCGCTGGCGCCGGGCTACAAGTAGGCAGCACGGAGATGGTGGCCTCCATCCTGGCGTCGGGTCTAGCGGTCGGCGCGGTCTACGCGCTGATCGGACTGACCTACAACACGATGTTCTCGGCCTCGCGCGTGATGAGCTTTACGGCGGGACAGCTGGGCATGCTCGGCGGGGTGTTCGGCTCGCTGTTTGTCCTGCGGCTCGGGCTGCCGATGATCGCGGGATTTTTTCTGACGCTTGTCTGCTGCGCCATCGTCGGCATCGTCACCGAGATCGTGGCGGTGCGGCCGGTCCTGAAGAACCTCGACCAGCATCTCTACGTGCTCTCGACGCTGGCGCTCGCCTTGATGATCCAGCAGGTGACCGCGATCGAGTGGAGCACCGAGCCGCAACCATTCCCGCGCATCCTGGGCATCGGCTCCGGCGGCATCGGGGACGAAAAATTCTGGCTGCCGATCGTGTCCTGCGCCGCCGCCATTGCCGGCCTTGAACTCTTGTATCGCCACACCCTGGTCGGTCGCGCCTTCCTCGCCATCGCCGAGGACAATTTTGCCGCCCGCGCCCTCGGCCTGCCCGAACGCAATCTGCGAATCGCAAGCTTTGCCCTGGCCGGCATGATCGGGGCGCTGGCGGGCTTTTCCGGCGGCGCGCTGCTGCTCGCCTTCGTCGCCAATGGCGCGCTGCTCAATTTCTACGGCTTCGTTCCGGTCGCGCTCGGCGGGCTCGGCAACAATCGCGGCGCCATCGTCGGCGGTTTCGCGCTCGGCGTATTCCAGCAGGCCGCGAACTTCTGGATCGGGGGCATCTTCTCCTCGGTCGCGGTCTTCGTGCTGTTCATCATCGTATTGCTCGCGGCCCCGCAAGGCCTGTTCGGCTCGCACGCGGCGCGGAGGGTATGATGGAAGGCTCGGGCATCGTGGCCGTCAACCTTCGCGCAGACCATAAGGCCGGCGCCCCACTGTCGCAGATTGCCCCGCTGGTCGCGGTGTTCGGGCTCGCGATCCTGGTTCCATTCGTCAGCAACGACTACTGGGTGCTGATCGCGACCCGCGCCGCGATCTATTGGGTGCTGGTCGCCGGGCTGAACCTGATGATCGGCTTTGCCGGCCAGCTCGCGATCGGCTACGTCGCGTTGCTGACGCTTGGCGCCTACACCACGAGCGTGCTCGCGGCCGGCAATGTGACACCGCCGCTCAACCCCTTCCTTGCACTCGGCGTCGCGGCGCTGTTCGGCGCCGTGTTCGGGGTCATCGTTGGACTGCCGGCGCTGCGGCTGCGCACCTTCTATTTCGCGATCTCGACGCTGGGTTTTGCGACCATCGTGACCCAGATCGCGCTGGCCTGGCAGAGCGTGACCGGCGGCGGCATCGGCCTGCCGGGTCCGGAGTTTCCGGTGCCGCTCGATAGCCACGCCGGCTTCTTCTACTTCTGTCTTTCGGCCGCCGCGCTCGTTACCCTGATGACTTTCAACATCGCGCATAGCCGCTTCGGCCGCGCGCTGATCGCGATACGCGACGCCGAGGTCGCCGCGGAAGCGAGCGGGATCGGAAAGCCGCGCCTGCTGCTGACCGTGTTCGTGTTTGCCGGCGCGGCGGCGGCGGTGGCGGGCGGCTTGTTCGCCAGCCTGCAGACCTACATCACCCCCGATGCGTTCACGTTCGATCTGTCGGTGCTGTTCTTCATCGCCGTGCTGATCGGCGGCCGCGGCTCGATTCTCGGACCTCTGTTCGGCACCGTGATCCTGACGCTGCTGCCGGAATTCGCGGCCCCACTGGCGGCATGGTCGACCTTCCTCTATGCGGTCCTGCTGCTGCTGATCGTGCTGGTGGCGCCGGGCGGCATCGCGGCCTTGCTCGACTTCGGCGGCCGCAAACCGCTTTCCAGCGACCGAGCCATCGTCCCGCAGCCCGCGCTGCTGGATTCCCTCATCGCCGCCAAGGCCGCCGGCACGGGCCTCGCCCTGCGCCATATCGTGCTCTCGTTCGGCGGCGTGCGCGCGGTCGATGGCGTCGATCTCGATATCGCTCGGAGCGAAATTCATGGGCTGATCGGCCCCAACGGCAGCGGCAAGACCACGACCCTGAACGTGATCTCCGGCTATTATCGCCCCGAGACCGGCGCGGTGACGCTGGACGGCCGACCGCTCGATCCCGGCAGGCCGGAAAGCCGGGCCGGACGCGGCATCGCGCGCACCTTCCAGACCCCGCGCATCATCGGCGAAGCTTCAGTGCTGCAGAACGTCATGATCGGCGGCAACATCCGGGGCCGCGCCAGCTTCGCGGAGGCGATGCTGCTGCTGCCGCGGCATCGCGCCGACGAGACGATGCTGCGCGAGGACGCGTTGCGGGCGTTGCGCGCAGTCGGACTAGGCAGCCTCGCCGATGTCAGGGCCGACCGTTTGCAGCACAGCGAGCTGCGCTTCATCGAGATCGCGCGGGCGCTGATGTCGCAGCCTTCCTTCATCCTGCTGGACGAGCCGGCGGCCGGGCTCGCGGCCGACGAAATCAGCCGCCTCGGGCTTTTGATTCAGGAGATCGCCCGCCGCGGCGTCGGTGTCCTGCTGGTCGAGCATCATGCCGACCTGATCTTCGAGATCTGCCACCAGGTCACGGTACTCAACCTCGGCCGGGTGTTGGCTGCGGGAACGCCGGCCGAAATCCGCGCGCACAAGGAGGTCGTCAGTGCCTATCTCGGCTGATGCGCCCCTGCTCGATGTCAACGGGCTCGCTTCCGGCTATGGCAAGCTCAGGGTGCTGCACGGCGTCGACCTGACGGTGCGGTCCGGCGAGATCGTGGCTCTGCTCGGACCTAACGGGGCCGGCAAGACAACCTTGTTGCGGGCGGTTTCCGGCCTGTTGCCCTGCGATGCCGGCAGCGTCCAATTTGGTGGCCGCGCGCTGGGAAATACCGGAGCGCGCGAGACCGCCCGCGCCGGTATCGCTCATGTCATCGAAGGCCATCGCATCTTCACCCAGCAAACCGTGGCCGACAACCTCCTGCTCGCGGCCTATGACCTGCCGCGCGGCGAGCGCGCTTCCCGCATCGAGGAGGCGCTGTCGTGGTTTCCCGAGATCGCCGCGAAGCGGCACGACCGGGGGTCGAGCTTGAGCGGCGGCCAGCAGCAGATGCTGGCGGTGGCGCAGGGCTTGGTGCGGCGGCCGCGCCTTTTGATGCTCGACGAGCCCTCGGCCGGACTGTCGCCAGTATTGGTCGATCGCGTGCTCGGCGTGGTGACAAGACTGCGCGATACCGGCACGGCGGTGTTGCTGGTCGAGCAATTGATCGAAAAGGCTGTTGCGGTTGCCGACCGCGTCTATGCCCTGGCGCAAGGCCTGGTGGTGCTCGAAGCGCCGGCCAGCACGCCGGATCTGGCGCATCAGCTCGAGCGCGCTTATTTCGGACATCGGGAAGGCGGGCGGACACCGGCCGTATTGGCGCCGCCAACGTGAGCGCCATCACCGATCCAGTCGATTCGATGCGAGGGCGGCGCCATGAAGCTGACGCTGGCGCTGCCTTCGACGCCATCGACCGGCGCCGCAGCCAGTTGATCCAGCGCCGCGTCTGCGACCGGCGCCTCGAGCGAGACGATTTCGGCGCCGGCGTTCACGCCGTCAGATCGAGCTTCGAGGCCACCGTGGAGTCGGCATTGAGGCGGTAGATGATCGGCGCGCCGGTGGCGAGTTCGCGTGCCAGAATCTGCGTCGGCGTGAGTTTCTCCAGCACCATGATCAGCGCCCGCAGCGAATTGCCGTGGGCGGCGACCAGCGTGCGCTCGCCGCGCAGGACGCAGGGCAGGATCTCCTGGACGTAATAGGGCAGCGCGCGCGCCAGCGTATCCTTCAGGCTTTCGCCGCCCGGCGGCGGCACGTCATAGGAACGCCGCCAGATTTGCACCTGCTCCTCGCCCCATTTCTTGCGGGCGTCGTCCTTGTTGAGGCCGGAGAGATCGCCGTAATCGCGCTCGTTGAGCGCGAGGTTCTTTTCTGTCCGAAGCCCGACCTGGCCGATCTCGGCGAGCATCAGGTCGAGGGTATGCTGCGCGCGCTTCAAGACCGATGTGAAGGCGATATCGAATTCAAGCCCCCGCGCCTTGAGCTTGCGCCCGGCTTCTTTCGCCTCGGCAACACCCTGCTCGGAGAGGTCAACATCCCTCCAGCCGGTGAAGAGATTCTTCAGGTTCCATTCGCTCTGGCCGTGCCGCACCAGCACGAGAAGACGATCACTCATGGGGTTGATTTCCACATCGGTTTAGAAGTCGGTCAGTCCGAGCACGTCGGTCATCGAATACAGCCCGGGCTGCTTGTCGCGCGCCCACAGCGCGGCCTTGATCGCCCCTTGCGCGAACATGGTGCGGTCCTCGGCCCGGTGCGTCAGCTCGATCCGTTCCATCGCGCCGGCAAAGATCACGCTGTGATCGCCGGTGACGGTGCCGCCGCGCAAGGACGCAAAGCCGATATCGCCGGGTCGCCGCGCGCCGGTATGACCGTCGCGGCCGCGTGCCGAATGGGCGTCGAGCGAAACCCTGCGGCCCGCGGCCGCGGCCTCGCCGAGCAGGAACGCGGTGCCCGAGGGCGCGTCGATCTTTTCCCGGTGATGCATTTCCAGGATCTCGATGTCAAAGCTTTGGTCCAGCGACTGCGCGACGCGCTTGACCAGCGCCGCCAACAGGTTGATGCCGAGGCTCATATTGCCCGACTTCACCACGGTGGCGCGCGAGGTGACGCTCTGGATTACGGCATCGTCCGAGGCCGACAGACCGGTGGTGCCGATGACATGAACCAGGCGCCGCTGGGCGGCGATGGCGACATTGGCGATGGTCGCACCCGGCACCGTGAAGTCGAGAATGCCGTCGGCATTCGAGGACATCGACCACAGGTCGGCCGACAGCAGCACACCATTGTCGGACAGACCCGCCAGCACGCCGGCATCCTTGCCCAGAAGTTCAGATCCGGGAGCCTCGAGCGCACCGGTCAGCACCGCGCCGGGAGTTTCCGAGATCACGCGCGTCAGCGCGCGGCCCATCCGGCCGCCAGCCCCGGCAACGATCAAGCGCATGTCGGACATTTTTTCACCTCGCCCTTGCGGTATAGCCGGGTCGGGAAGTTCCGGCAACCAACAGGCTTCGGCTGGCGTGTCGATCCACCCGCCACGCGGGATAGCCACTATGCGCCGTGGCCAGGCGGCCCCCGGACCAACGATCCCTTTATGGGATAACTTTTTTTCTTATTCTAGGGCTGCGGCCCGTCATAGCCTTCGATGATCACAAGGTCGCCCTCGGAATGGGGGCTGCGGATCGCGACCAGGCGGCTATATTCAGGGGAATTATAGCAGGCCAGCGCGGTCTCATAGTCCTTGAATTCCAGCACCACGTTGCGCGAGCGCGACGAACCCTCCTTGGGCACGTGCCGGCCGCCGCGCACCAGAAACCTGGCGCCGTATTTCGCAAATACCGCGCCGTTCTGCTCGATATATTCCCTGTAGCCGTCCATGTTGCTTACATCGATGCGCGCGATCCAGTAACCTTTTGCCATCAGCGTTGCTCTCCGGTTTGTCGACTAAGCCAGTGCCTGCAGGATCTCGGCCTGGATCGCGTCCGCCGCCGCTCTGGGATCGGCCGCATCGATCACAGGGCGGCCGACCACCAGATAGTCCGCGCCGGCCGAAATGGCGCGGGCCGGCGTCATGATCCGCTTCTGGTCGCCGGCGGCGGAACCCACGGGCCTGATGCCCGGGGTCACCAGATCCATCTGATGACCTATCATTTTTCGCAAGCCCGCCGCTTCCTCGGGCGAACATACCAGGCCATCGACGCCCTGCGCCTGCGCCTGCCGGGCGCGGGCTTCAACCAGATCGGACGCGGCGAGACGATAGCCCGCAGCTTGCAGATCATCGTCGTCATAGGAGGTCAGCACGGTGACCGCGAGGATTTTCAAACCTGATCCGGCCCGGGCCTCGACCGCTGCCTTCATGGTCTGCGGATAGGCGTGCACGGTCAAAAAGGTCGCGCCAAGCGCGGCGACACTCTCGACGCCGCGCGCCACGGTGTTGCCGATGTCATGCAGCTTGAGATCGGCGAAGACCTTCTTGCCGGCCGCTGCGAGCTGACGAACCAGCGGCAAGCCGCCGGCGAACGCCAGCTGATAGCCGATCTTGTAGAAGGTCACGCTGTCGCCGAGCCGGGTGATCATCGCCTCCGCGGGCCCGACGCCGGGCAGGTCGAGCGCCACAATCAAACGGTCGCGGGCAGCGATCTCACTGGGCATGTCACCTCACATCAGGCGCTGGGAAAATTCGATCAACTGCCGCACCAGCGCGTTGAGCGCCTCGATGTCGGCCGGTTGCTTCAATCTGTCCATATCGTCATAAGCCTCCGCGGCGAACGGCAGCGCGAGCTGGTTGGGGATAACCGTGGCATGGCAAGCCGACAGGATCAGCCGCAGCGCCGCCAGTACCCGGGCGCCGCCGAGCCGGCTTTGCGAGGCGGCCGCCATCGCAAACGCGCGTTCGCGAAAGACCTGGCCGCGGACTTCGTGGCCATCCTGCACCCGCGTCAACCAGTCGATGGTATTCTTGACCAGAGGCGGCACCGAGGAATTGTATTCCGGGGTCACGATCAGCACGCCATCGTGGGCTCCGATCATGCGCTTGAGATTGATCGCGTTTTTCGGTACCCCCGATTTTGTCTGCAGGTCGCCGTCATAGATCGGCAGCGGAAAATCGCCGAGCGAAATGCGCGTTACTTCAGCGCCGGCCTGCGCGAATTGATACGCCGCCGCCGCCGCCAGCCTCACATTGAGCGAGCCGCTGCGCAGCGAGCCGGGAATCACGAGGATTTTCAGCGCGGCCATTTTCAGCGCGGACATGGGTTAAATCGCTTTATCGCCTGCGATACACCCAGACACGCGCCGGCGGAAGGTTCATCCAGATCCGCTCGGAGGCTTCTGTGGACACCCCCGGCAGCGATTTCGGTATGGGCGGCGCCACCGAATAGGTAAACTGAATGAACGGCGCGCCCGGCGCCAGCGCCGCGAAGGCTTCGCGGATCAGCTTCATGCGCGTCAGCATCGGCTTGGTGACGAGCGGCAGGCCGGACACCACGGCGGATGCCGGAGCGCTCAAGACCTTGCGCAACGATTCGCGCAGACCATAGGCATCGCCCTGCACCACCCTGGCATGTGGATAGCGGTCGCGCAGCAGCGCGCAGAAGCCCGGATTGTATTCGACCAGTACAAGCCGCTTCTGATCGATCCCGTGCTCGATCAGCGCGCTGGTGATCGCACCGGTCCCCGGCCCGAGTTCGACGACGGGTCCGGTGGATTTTGTATCGACATACTGCGCCATGGTGCGCGCCAGGAACCGCCCCGAGGGCATCACCGCGCCCATGTGCAGCGGCTTTTCGATCCATGAACGGAGGAAGCGAACCTCATCGTCGAGACGAGGGGGTTTTTTCAACGCACGCACGGATTGCAGGGGCATGTCGCTACCGGACGGGGCCGCAGTTCAGCGGCCGTGTCAGAAAACAGTCATATGGTCATAAAGACCTATAGATCGCCGGTGAAACGGTCAAGTTTGCCAGCCGCGTGCGGCCTGCCGACCGCTTAGGTGCTGGCGCGGGTACCGAAGAAGTCTTTGACCTTGGCGAAGAAGCCCATCGCCTCGGGTTGGGTTGCGCCGGAGGATAATTTTTCGAACTCGGCCAGCAATTCCTGCTGCTTCTTGGTCAGGTTCTGCGGAGTTTCAACCGCGACCTGGACATACATGTCCCCGGTCTGGCGCGAGCGCAGCACCGGCATGCCCTTTGATGCGATGCGAAGGCGCCGCCCGGACTGGGTGCCGGCTGGGATTCTCACCTTGGTCTTGCCCTTGTCGATGGTCGGCACCTCGAATTCGCCGCCCAGCGCCGCCGTCACCATCGAGATCGGGACCCGGCAGTGCAAATCGGCGCCATCGCGCTGAAAGAACTCATGGCTGGCCAGCGAGAGAAAAATATAGAGATCGCCCGGCGGCCCGCCACGCACGCCGGCCTCGCCTTCGCCGGCAAGCCGGATGCGGGTGCCATCCTCCACGCCTTGCGGGATGTTGACCGACAGGGTCCGCTCGCGCGTCACCCGCCCCGATCCTGAGCAGGAGGGGCAGGGATCTTCGATCATCTGGCCGCGGCCCTGGCAGCCCGGGCAGGTCCGCTCCAGCGTGAAAAACCCTTGCGCCTGCCGGACCCGGCCGGCGCCGCCGCACAACGAGCAGACTTTGGGCTTGGTGCCGGCCTTGGCACCGGTGCCCGAACAGGATTCACAGGTCACCGAAACCGGAATCTCGATCTGCGCGGTCTTGCCGATGTAGGCGTCCTCGAGCGAGATTTCCATGTTGTAGCGCAGGTCCGCACCGCGCTCGCGTCCGCCGCCGCGTCCGCGTTGCCCGGCCATGCCAAACAGGTCTTCGAAAATATCGGAAAACGACGACGCAAAGCCGGCACCGAAGCCCGGACCGCCGCCGCCCGCGCCCTGCTCGAATGCCGCATGACCGAAGCGATCATAGGCGGCGCGCTTGTCGCCGTCCTTGAGAACTTCGTAGGCTTCGTTGATTTCCTTGAAACGCACTTCGCTGGTGGCGTCGCCCGGATTCTTGTCGGGGTGCCATTTCATCGCCAGCTTGCGGAACGCCGCCTTGAGTTTGGATTCGTCCGCGTTGCGGTCGACTTCGAGGGTTTCGTAGTAGCAGCGCTTGGTGGACATGCTGAACTCTGTTTACCGGATCGCGGTCTGGATCAACGAATGGCGCCACGCGGCAATGCCCGTTCTCTGCCGCCCAGTAGGACAGATTTGGGGCATGGCGTTCAGTCTAATGGATAGAGATTGAAGTTCAATTGTCGCCGGCGGCAGACCGCCACCAGCGATGCCGGCCTCCCCCGCAGGGGGGGAGGCTAGCCGGCAGTGAGTTGCGCGCATCGGCATAGCGACCCCGCGCGGGTTCAAGCAGACTTCTTGGTGTTCTTGTCGTCGTCGACCTCGGTGAATTCCGCGTCGACCACGCCGTCTTTCGCGGCATCCTTGGCCGCATCGCTTTCGGCCTGCTGCTTGTACATCGCTTCGCCGAGCTTCATGGAGGTCTGCGCCAGCGTGTTGGTCTTGGCCTTGATCGCCTCGGCGTCATCACCTTTCAGCGCTTCCTTCAAATCGCTGACGGCGTCCTCGATGGCGCGGCGCTCGCTCTCGGCGACCTTCGAGCCGTGCTCGGAGAGCGCCCGCTCGGTCGAATGCACCAGGGCGTCGGCGTGGTTCTTGGCGTCGACCGCTTCGCGGCGTTTCTTGTCCTCGGCGGCGTTGGCCTCGGCGTCCTTGACCATCTTCTGGATGTCGGCTTCCGAAAGGCCACCGGAGGCCTGGATCCGGATCTGCTGCTCCTTGCCGGTCGCCTTGTCCTTGGCCGACACGTTGACGATGCCGTTGGCGTCGATATCGAAGGTGACCTCGATTTGCGGCATGCCGCGCGGCGCAGGCGGGATCCCCATCAGATCGAACTGGCCGAGCACCTTGTTGTCGGCCGCCATTTCACGCTCACCCTGGAACACCCGGATCGTGACGGCGTTCTGGTTGTCCTCGGCGGTCGAGAATACCTGGCTCTTCTTGGTCGGGATCGTGGTGTTGCGGTCGATGATGCGGGTGAATACGCCTCCCAGCGTCTCGATCCCGAGCGACAGCGGCGTCACGTCAAGCAGCAGCACGTCCTTGACGTCGCCCTGCAGCACGCCGGCCTGGATCGCCGCACCGATGGCGACGACTTCGTCGGGATTGACGCCCTTATGCGGCTCCTTGCCGAAGAACTGCTTTACGACCTCCTGGATCTTGGGCATGCGGGTCATGCCGCCGACCAGAACCACTTCGCCGATTTCGCCGGCGGTAAGGCCCGCGTCCTTCAGGGCCTTGCGGCAGGGCTCTATGGTCTTGTCGACCAGATCCTGCACCAGCGCCTCGAACTTGGCCCGCGTCAGCTTCATCGTCAGATGCTTCGGCCCGGACTGATCGGCCGTGATGAACGGCAGGTTGATTTCGGTCTGGGTGGTCGAGGACAATTCGATCTTGGCCTTTTCGGCGGCCTCTTTCAGGCGCTGCAAGGCAAGCTTGTCGTTGCGCAGGTTGATGCCCTGCTCCTTCTGGAATTCGTCGGCCAGATAGTTGACCAGCCGCATGTCGAAGTCTTCGCCGCCGAGGAAGGTATCGCCGTTGGTCGACTTCACCTCGAACACGCCATCGCCTATCTCCAGGATCGAGATGTCGAAGGTGCCGCCGCCGAGGTCATACACCGCGATGGTGCCGGACTTCGTCTTGTCCAGACCGTAGGCGAGCGCGGCCGCGGTCGGCTCGTTGATGATGCGCAGCACTTCAAGGCCGGCGATCTTGCCGGCGTCCTTGGTGGCCTGACGTTGCGCGTCATTGAAATAGGCGGGAACGGTGATGACGGCCTGATCGACCTTCTGGCCGAGATGGGCTTCCGCGGTCTCCTTCATCTTCTGCAGGATGAAGGCGGAAATCTGCGAAGGGGAGTAGGTCTTGCCGTCGGCTTCGACCCAGGCATCGCCGTTGGAGGCCTTGACGATCTTGTAGGGGACGAGCTTCTTGTCCTTTTCGACCATCGGATCGTCATAGCGGCGGCCGACCAGACGCTTGACCGCAAAGAAAGTCCGCTCGGGATTGGTTACCGCCTGGCGCTTGGCCGGCTGGCCGACAAGGCGCTCGCCATCATCGCTGAAGGCGACGATCGAGGGAGTGGTCCGCATGCCCTCGGCGTTCTCGATGACTTTCGCAGTCTTGCCATCCATTACGGCGACGCACGAATTGGTGGTGCCGAGATCGATCCCAATGACCTTTCCCATGGTCCTCATATCCTTCTTTTTGCGGCAGGTTGGCTGGGCCCTGACGGCGCACCAATCCGAACCCCCAAACGATCAAATGCTCGCGATATTGCGACGGTGAGCCTCATATAGGAGGGGGGTGCAGGCCTGCAAGGACCGGACGCAACCTTAGCCCATGAAAACCATCGGTCTTGAAAGATAGTATCTGCCTGATGTTCCAAGATCAGGACCTGGCCATCGGCGCGGGCAGGCCACAGCCGGCGCAGGAACAATCGCGGCATGGCCTGTTGCCGGGGCGACAAAACCGCTAAAAGCGAAACAGCCTGAGTACCTCCCGCAAGGGCCCACCGGCCGACCATTGAACGGCCTCCATGCCAACCCAGTGGATGTCACATCATGCCTCTTCGTCTACTGATCGCAGTCGCCCTGCTCGCCGCCGCAGTCGGTCCCGCCGCCGCCGCGGACCCGGTTTTTCCGGCTGGCGTTCGGGTCGGGATGACCCCTCTGGTCGGCCTTGTCCAAGCCAAAACATTCGTCGGGTTCGAAAGCCAGGACGGAGGCGTCAAGGTGTTGGTGGCGGAGCTTCCAGCTCAGGCCTATAACGAGGTCACGACGGCCCTCAAGGCCAATCCGGCTGCCATGGCCGGCATCAAGGCCGAAAGCATCGAGACCTCGGCCGGCCTTGCCTACTACACTGCCGAAAGCGCCAAGGACGGCGCCACCAGTGTACGGCGCTACTCGATGATCCTGCAGGGCGGCACGTTCTCCGGCTATGTCGCGGTACAGATTCCCGAGAATGCCACCAAAATCTATTCCGACGATGCGGTGCGGCAGATGTTTGCCTCCGCGGTGATCCGCCAGCAGGTTCCGGTCGAGGAGCAGCTTGGAATGATGCCGTTCAAGATCGGCGATTTCGGCGATTTCAAGAATATCCGCGCGCTGGCGCCCGGCGCCGCCATCATTCTCGCCGACGGCGATGAGACCAAAGGCCTCGAGGCCGCCCCCTTCATGGTGATCGGCGTGATCGGAAGCACGCCGGCACAGCCGGACGATCGCGGCCGTTTCGCGCAGGAGGTCGCCACCACGATTCCCGGGGTGCGCGACGCCCGGATCACGATGTCCGAGCCGCTTCGCATCGAGGGTCTCGCCGGCTATGAAACGCGTATCGATGCCACCAGCGGCAAGGACAACACCGCCGTCACCGTGGTACAATGGTTAAGATTCGGTGACCAGAATTCGTTGCGGATCATCGCAAGCGCTCCGCGCGAGCAATGGGCGAAAGCATTTCCGCGTTTCCGCGCCGTGCGCGACGCAATCATGCCGCGCTGAGCGCAGGCGCGGCGTTACGGATCGTGCTCCGGTCAGGTCGGTTCGGAAGCGCTGACTTTGGCCCCGCCTTTGGAGATTGCGACCAGCGCCGGCCGCAGCACGCGCTCGCCGATGGTGTAGCCGGCCTGCACGACCTGGACCACGGTGCCCGCGGGCACCGTGGGATCGGGAATCTCATACATCGCCTGCTGAAAGTTCGGATCGAATTTCTCGCCGGCCGGATCGAATTTCCTGACGCCGTTTTTCTCCAGCGCGTTGAGCAGCGATCGCTCGGTCAGCTCAACGCCTTCAATCAGCGCCTTGAGGCCGGGATCGGCCGCCGCGCGGGTTTCGTCCGGCACCGCATCGAGCGCGCGCTGCAGATTATCCGCGATGTCGAGCACGTCGCGCGCGAAACCGGTGATGGCATAGACCCGCGCATCGGCCACCTCGCGCGCCGTGCGCTTGCGCAGATTTTCCATTTCCGCAAGCGTCCGCAGCATCTTGTCGCGCGATTCCGCGGCCTCCTTCGCCAGCGCCTCCGCCGACCCTTCCTCGGGATCGTCGGGCATGATGTAAGGCTTGGAAATCACGGGCTCGGGGGGCTGCGCCGGGTTCACCGGATCGTCGTTCTGCCGGCTCGGATCGGTCATAGACTACCTTCTGAAAAAATGGGTCTGGATTCGCCAGGGGGAACGTTGCTGGGCCGATATCGTGTTTTAGGCGCAGAAAATCAAGCGGGCCGCCCCCGGCATCGGATCAATCAGCCGCCCAGCATCCGGCTGACGATGCGCGCGGCATAGTCCACCGTGGGGATGACTCTGGCATAGTTAAGGCGCGTCGGCCCGATCACACCGAGAACGCCGACGATGTGGCCGGCCGCATCGCTATAGGGTGCGATGATCGTGGAAGAGCCGGACAGCGAAAACAGCTTGTTTTCCGATCCAATGAAAATCCGCACACCTTCGGCGCGTTCGGCCCGCCCCAACAGGTCGATCACGCCGCGCTTGGTTTCGAGATCGTCGAACAGAAGCCGCACCCGCTCGAGATCCTCCAGCGCGTGCAGGTCCTCCAAGAGATTGGCGTGGCCGCGCACGATCAGCTGGCGGTCGTCGTTTTCTCCGCCGGACCAGCTCGCGATCCCGGCTTCGATCACCTTCTGCGTCAGCTGGTCAAGCTCCATTCGGCTTTGCGTCAACGCGGTTTCAAGTTCGAGACGCGCCTCCGCCAGCGTTCGTCCGCGAATCCGCGAATTGAGAAAATTGGAGGCTTCGGTCAGCGCCGATGGCGGCACGCCGGGCGGCAGCGTCAGCACGCGGTTCTCGACCTGGCCGTCCTCACCGACCAAAACCACCAGCGCCCGCTCCGGCTCCAGCCGCACGAATTCGATATGCTTCAGCCGCGAATTGGATTTTGCCGTCAGCACCACCGCCGCGGCCCGGGTCAGACCAGACAGCCGCGTCAAGGCTTCGCCAAGGGCTGCTTCGACCGATTGGGCCTTGCCGACGGAAGCGAGCTGGCTCTGGATCGACTGCCGCTCGGCTTCGGTGAGATCGCCGACCTGCATCAGGGCGTCGACGAAAAACCGCAAGCCCAGCTCGGTCGGCAGCCTTCCTGCCGAGGTATGCGGCGCATAGATCAGGCCGAGTTGTTCGAGATCCGACATCACGTTACGCACCGAGGCGGGCGACAGCGGAACCGCGATCAGGCGCGAAATGTTGCGTGAGCCGACCGGTTCGCCGGTCGCCAGATAGCTCTCGACGATCTGGCGAAATATGTCCCGCGAGCGCTCATTGAGCTGAGCGAGCCCGGCCATCGGCGCGATCAGTCCAATCGGTTCGTGATGGGCCACCGGGTACTCCCTTGCAACATCGCCCCAGTTTGTCCGCCTCGCGGTCCGGTTACAAGCGGGGATTGGTCGCAGCCGGGGTCCAGGGGCCTTGCCGCTGCGCCGTCCGCCTCCTACAAGCAGGCGCGAGCCAAGACCCGATTTTTTCGATTTCAGGGGGACTTTTCATGCGGCCAAGCCGCCGTGCGCCCGACGAACTGCGCGCCGTTTCGCTGGATCGCGGCGTCGTCAAATACGCCGAGGGTTCCTGCATGGTCAAATTCGGCGACACCCATGTGCTGGTGACGGCAACCCTGGAAGAGCGGCTGCCGCCATGGCTCAAGGGCCAGGGGCGGGGCTGGGTTACCGCCGAGTACGGCATGCTGCCGCGGGCTACCCTGGAGCGTACCCGCCGGGAGGCGTCCGCGGGCAAGCAAAGTGGCCGCACCGTCGAAATCCAGCGCCTGATCGGCCGCGCGCTGCGCGCCGCCGTCGACCTGGAAGCCCTCGGCGAGCGGCAGATCACCGTCGACTGCGATGTGCTGCAGGCCGATGGCGGCACCCGCACGGCCTCGATCACTGGCGCCTGGGTCGCGCTCGCCGACTGCATCTCTTGGATGAAAGTCCGCAACATGGTGAAGACCAACGTGCTGCGTGACAACGTCGCCGCGATCAGTTGCGGCATCTATAACGGCACGCCGGTGCTCGACCTCGATTACGCCGAGGATTCCGAGGCCGATACCGACGCCAACTTTGTCATGACCGGCGACGGACGCATCATCGAGGTGCAGGGCACCGCCGAAAAGACGCCGTTCTCGCAGGACGAGTTTCTGGCGCTGATGGCGCTGGCGCGCAAGGGCGTGGCCCGGCTGGTGGATCTGCAGAAAATGGCATTGGCGTGACGGGCAAACGGCCGTGGTGTCCGGCCGTCGCGGTCCCGCCTTGCCCTGTGAAGCGAATAGGGCAAGGCGGAACCAGCCCGTCCGGACCAGAACATGGTTATATGTGTGCATGACCCACCACCGCCGAATCACCGGCCGGCTCGTGATCGCGACCCATAATCCCGGCAAGCTCGCCGAAATGCGCGAATTGCTGGCGCCGCACGGCGTCACGGCGGTGTCGGCCGCCGAGCTTGACCTGGGCGAACCCGAGGAAACCGGCGACAGCTTCCGCGCCAATGCCCGGATCAAGGCGGTCGCCGCGGCCAAGTCGGCGCAACTGCCGGCCTTCGCCGACGATTCCGGACTGGCGGTCGATGCGCTGAACGGTGCGCCCGGGATCTTCTCGGCGCGCTGGGCCGGACCCAACAAGGACTTTGCCGCGGCGATGGCCCGGATCGAACGCCTGTTGCAGGAGCGGGGCGCTTTGCGGCCGGCGCAACGGCGCGCGCAATTCGTTTCCGCGCTATGCGTCGCCTGGCCCGACGATCATGTTGAAGAGGTCGAAGCCCGCGCCGAGGGAACGCTGGTTTGGCCGCCGCGCGGGACTGAAGGCTTCGGCTACGATCCGATGTTCATGCCCGACCGACATACGCGCACCTTCGGCGAAATGACCAGCATCGAAAAGCATGGCCTGCCGCCGCTCGGGTTCGGGCTGTCGCATCGCGCCCGCGCCTTCGTCAAGCTGGCGGAGATTTGCCTTTGACCGGCGCCGGCAGCTCCCACCTCGACGTCTCGATCATGTCGGGGGCAGGCTCTGCCTTGCCCGCGGGACAGGAAAAACAGGCGTTCGGCGTTTACGTGCACTGGCCGTTTTGCCTGTCGAAATGTCCTTATTGCGATTTCAACAGCCATGTCCGGCATGCCCCGGTCGACGAAGCGCGCTTTGCCCGCGCCTTCGAACGCGAAATAAAGACCACCGCCGCGCGCATGCCGCGCCGCCAGGTATCGTCGATTTTTCTCGGCGGCGGCACGCCGTCCTTGATGCGGCCCGAAACCGTCGGCGCGATCCTCGATGCGATCGCAAGACACTGGCCCGTGGCCGATGATGTCGAAGTAACGCTGGAAGCCAACCCGACCAGCGTCGAGGCGACGCGGTTCGCCGGCTACCGCGTGGCCGGCGTCAACCGCGTATCGCTCGGCGTGCAGGCGCTGGATGACGCCTCGCTCAAGGCATTGGGGCGCCTGCATACCGCACGCGAGGCGCTGGACGCGGTCCAGATTGCGCGCCAAACCTTCGACCGCTATTCGTTCGATCTGATCTACGCCCGTCCCGATCAGACGCCCCGAATGTGGGCGGACGAACTGAAAACCGCGATCGCGGAAGCCGCCGAACATCTGTCGCTCTATCAGCTGACGATCGAGCCGGAGACGCCGTTCTTCGCGCTGCATGCCCAGGGCAAGCTGAAGACGCCGGATGAGACGACCGCGCGCGCGCTGTATGATGTCACCCAGGAGGTCTGCGCGAAAGCCGGGCTGCCGGCCTACGAAATTTCCAATCACGCGCGCCCCGGCGCGGAATGCCGGCATAATCTGGTTTACTGGCGCGGCGAGGAATATGCCGGCATTGGACCGGGCGCGCATGGCCGCCTCGATATCGGCGGCGTCAGACACGCCATCGCGACCGAAAAGCGGCCCGAGACGTGGCTGATGCGCGTCGAATCGGTTGGCCACGGGATCATCACCGACGATGGTCTGAACAGCGAAGAGCGCGCCGATGAATTCCTGCTGATGGGCCTGCGGCTCACCGAGGGCATCGATCCCCGGCGCTATCAGGCGCTGTCGGGCCGGCCGCTCGATCCGCGTCGCATTGCGCTGCTGCGCGACGAGGGCGCCATCAGCATCCGCTTAGAACTCGCTTAGAAACGGCTTGAGAAAAACCTCCGCGACGCCATCTTGTCGCTATAGAAACGCCGCGGCCTCTGGCCTTCGCCGAACGGTTTTCAGTGCCGGGTGAAGCGCGCCAACGCTCAGGCCGACGTCACGCGCCAAAACTCTTGGGCGAACCGGCGACCGGAACGCCGCCGCCCGATGCCACCCGCATCACCGCCAGGCCGCGCTCATTGGTGCCGTCGGCGCGGAAGCGAAACAGCCCCTCGATGCCGGCAAAGCCCGATGGGTTGGTCAGCACCTCGGCGGAAAACCGTTGCCCGCCCTGGGTTCGCGCCAGCGCTGCGACCAGCGCCACCGCGTCATAGGCCAGCGTGGCGGTGCGCACCGGGTCCTGTCCAAATTTGGCGCGGTAGCGCGCGGAGAAACTTCGAAAACCCGCCGGGTCGGGCGCGGCATACAGGCCGCCCTGCAAGGCCGGGCTGGCAAATACGCGCGGATTGTCCCACAGGCCGGTTCCGAGCAGCTGGATGTTTTTCAGGTTGGCTCCGGCGGCGGTCAGCGCCGCGGTCACAGCAACCAGCGCATCGCCGTCGTCGGCCAGCAACAGCGCATCGGCCTGACTGAGCGCCTGGGCCACCGTGCGCGCCGCGGCCGTGCGGTCGGCGCCGTATTTTTCGAACACGATGACGCGACCGCCTTTGCGGCCGACCGCCTGCCTGAAGGCGCCGTCGACGACATTGCCATAGGCATTGTCCGGCAAAAGGCCCGCGAAAGACCGTTTGCCGATGCCGGCGGCGTAGTCGATAATACGGTTGACGTCGGACTCGGGCAGAAAGCTCAAGAGATAGACGCCGCGTCCGGCCACGCTCGAATCCGTCGAGAACGCAATCACGGAAATACCGCGCGCCCGGGCCAGTTGGGCCGCCGCGGGGACCGACTGCGCAAACAGCGGACCCAGAATGACCTCCGCGCCTTCGTCCAGCGCCTGCTGCGCCCCCTGCTGGGCGCCTTGGGGGTTACCGGCATCGTCCTTGATCAGAAGCTGGATGTTGGGATTCTGGAATTCCGCCAGCGCCATCTCGGCTGCGCTCTTCATCGATTGCGCCGCGACGCCGGCATTGCCTATCGCCGACAGCGGCAGGATCAGTCCCACCTTGACCTGTCCATTGCCGGCCACTGCCGGCTGCTGTGGCGTTCCGGCGGCGGGGGAGGGTTGCGAATTCGAACTGAACGGATTGGAAAATGAGCCGATGCCGGTGCAAGCCGCAAGCAGCGGCGCGCCGAGCATCAAGCCGACCGCCGAGCGCCGGCTTGCCCCCGAAGGCCGCGTCTCGGACGACGCGGACCGGGAAGACAGAGAGTTGGGATCGAGCGGGCCCACCATCGCCTCTCTAATATCTCCAGGCCGAAAAACATCGGCCACAACGTCAGCCTCCTGATCATCAGGAGTCTGAGGATTCAGGCATATTGTCGCCGAATAGTTAACTAAAATAAAAGCATAATGGCCTAACCGCCCGACCCGGTCGCAGCCTTCCGTTGCGCTGACGTTTGGTGCGACACGGCATTTTCGCAAGCCCGAGCCTTGTGGCATTGGCGCCGGGTTGCTTCTAGATTGCCACTATGCGCGCAAAAGCTCTTTCCATAAATACGCCTGAAGACCAGACGGGAACCCCTGGCCGGACATTTTTGGTGGCCGGCCACCTTTTGAGCGCGCCGAAGGCCGTTCCCGGCCTGCATCTGGTCGCCACCCCGATCGGCAATCTCGGCGACATTACCTTGCGGGCGCTGGAAACGCTGGCCGGCGTCGACATCATCGCCTGCGAGGACACCCGCATCACCCGCCGGCTGATGGAACGTTACGCCATCTCCGCACAGCTCAAACCCTATCACGAACACAACGCCGCGCAGGCGCGGCCGAAAATCCTGGAGCGGCTGGCGCAGGGAGCTTCCATCGCGCTGGTCTGTGATGCCGGAACACCGCTGATTTCCGATCCGGGCTTCAAACTGGTGCGCGAGGTCTGCGCGGCCGGTCGCGCCGTGATCGCGTTGCCGGGACCGTCCTCGGTGCTGGCGGCGCTGACGGTGGCGGCGCTGCCGACCGACCGGTTCTTCTTCGAAGGTTTTCTGCCGGCCAAGGAGACCGCGCGGCGGGCGCGGCTTGACCAGTTGGCGCGGATCGACGCGACGCTGGTGATGTTCGAATCCGGCAACCGCGTGCAGGCGACCCTTGCCGATCTCGCCGACATCATGGGCGGGCGGGATGCCGCGATCTGCCGCGAAATGACAAAGCTGCATGAAGAGGTGAAGCGCGCGAGGGTCTGCGAGCTGGCGCAGTCGGCCGACTCGATGGAGAGGCGCGGCGAATTCGTGCTGGTGATCGGACCGCCGGCCGCCGCCACGCAGCTCATGGCCTGGGATGACCTCGACGAGCTGTTGCGCATGCAGCTGCGGCGCGCCAGTGTGAGGGATGCGGTGGCGCACGCGGTCGAACTGTCCGGCCGGCCGCGCCGCGAAATCTATGCCCGCGCGCTCGAACTCGCGCGCGAGGTTCAACCGCCGGGCGGCGCGGACGGCGACCATGGCCAGGAGTGATGACCGCGCTGGCGGTGTCGTACCGCCCGATGCCGGCGCAAAACCCGCATCGCCGGCGCGCGTCGCCGCCTTTCGCACCGGGCTGTCGGCGGAAGCCCGCGCCGCCGCCTATCTGATGGCAAAAGGCTATCGCATCCTGGCCAGGCGCTTTCGCACGCCCTATGGCGAGATCGACCTGGTGGCACGGCGGCGCAATCTCCTGGCCTTCATCGAGGTCAAGGCCCGCGCCAGCCTCGAGGACGCCGCCTATGCGGTGACGCCGCGCCAGCAGGCGCGCATCATCGATGCCGCGCAGGCCTGGCTGATGGCCCACCCCGAGCACGCCGATTTCGAACTGCGGTTCGATGCCATGCTGATTGCGCCGCGGCGGCTGCCGCGCCATCTGTTGGCGGCGTTCGACGCCAGCCCCTGAACTCGAGCACAAGCACGGACCAGCTCATGAAACTGAATGTCGCCGTCCAGATGGACCCGATCGCGCGCATCAATATCCGAGGCGATTCCACCTTCGCGCTGCTGTTGGAAGCGCAAAAGCGCGGCCACGGGCTGTCCTATTATACGCCGGACAAACTCTCGCTGCGCGGCGAGGAGCTGGTGGCGCCGGTTCAGATCTTGAGCGTGCGCGACATATCCGGCGATCATTTTACCCTGGGCGAGCCGAAGGTCGAGCCGCTTGCCGCCTTCGACGTCATCCTGCTGCGGCAGGACCCGCCATTCGATCTCGCCTACATCACCTCGACGCATTTTCTCGAACGGCTGCATCCCAGGACGCTGGTCGTGAACGACCCGGCCAGCGTGCGCAACGCGCCGGAGAAGATCTTCGTGATGGATTTCCCGCAGCTGATGCCGCCGACATTGATCTCCCGGGATCTCGATGAGATCAATGCCTTCCGCGACCGGCACGGCGCGGTGGTGATGAAGCCGCTGCACGGCCATGGCGGCGCCGCGGTATTTCGCGTCATGCCGCAGGACATGAATTTCGGTTCGCTGTTCGACATGTTCTCGGTGACCTTCAAGGAGCCCTGGGTGATCCAGCGCTTCCTTCCCGAGGTCAAACATGGCGACAAGCGCATCATCCTGGTCGATGGCGAATTCGCCGGCGCCGTCAACCGGGTGCCGGCGCCCGACGATTTGCGCTCCAACATGGTGCGCGGCGGCGCCGCCCAGGCGACCGATCTCAGCGAACGCGAGCGCCAGATCTGCGCCACCCTGGGTCCGGCGTTGCGCGCGCGCGGATTGCTGTTCGTCGGCATCGACGTCATCGACGGCAACCTGACCGAAATCAACGTCACCTCGCCGACCGGCATCCGCGCCATCGCCAGGCTCGACGGCCCTGATATCGCGGCGAAGATCTGGGATGTGATCGAAAAGAAACGGGGGTGAGTCGCCGCGGCCATGCCGCCGAAAGGCCGAATTGGTTCTGGCTCCCAACCAAAATACCGAAAACAACCCCATGCAAAGTAGCCTGGTGGTCGCTGGTGCTCTGACCCCGGGCTATGGCGCGGCCATCGATTGGCATAGGCTGATCCCAGGAGAATTGCGATCCACGGAGAGATCACTTGGCCGACCAGGAAATTCCAAAACCGCCGCCCGATCTGGCTTACGAAGACACCGGCGGCATGGCGCCGCTGATCTATTTCGACATCGTCGGCGCCTACGGTACCTTTCACGGCGCGATCGAACTGGAACTGGCGACCCGCATTGTCATTCCCAGGGCGGACGGCTCCACGGAGGTCAAATTCCTGTCGTCCGGACGGCTTCGGTGCAGTGCTGCGGCCGCCGCAAATCTCCGCAGCGGCATCGATGGCGCATTGAAGATGCTGGAACAGCCGCAGGCCCTCGCGGTCGCGGCCTCCAAGCTGAATTGATCAAATCATCATTGGCACGAAGTGTGATCTCAAGCCCGAGATCGCTGACGCCGGCTTGTTTGCCCTTGCACGTACTCGCGCAGCACCCGATTAATGCGTGTTTGATAGCCCTCTGTGGATTTCGTGTGGCTCTTGAACCAGGCGACGACATCGGCGTCGAGCCGGAGTGTCAGTTGCTGTTTGAGGGGTCGATAGAAGACCCCACGCTTGGCGCCGGACCAGTCGAGTAGTTCCGGCGCGTCCGACGTATCGACAGCGCTATCGGGCAGCGCATCCAGCAACTTCAGTTCCGCCAGTTGCTCACGCGTCAACCGCTTAGAAGTTTCCTTCTTCATAGGCTTTCCTTTCGTGGGCAGTGGCCTTCCGCGCGCTGATGATGCGGCCGACCAGTTCGCCTTCTTCCGATTCGGCCTCAGGCCAAGTGTGAATCACAAGCAGCAAAACCAACCCAACAAGCCCGATGGTGTACCAACGATCGCCGTCCGGATGCAGGTCGGGCTTCGACGCATGGAACGGGTCGTCAAACACCAGCACGGCAGTTTCGAACGACAGGCCGTGCTTGACGCGGTTTGCCGCCGCCTTTTTCAGGTCCCACGTCCAGCGCGCCGCCGCCTCGCCATGTAGTTACAAATATGGCGTTACAACAAGGTGACGTCAAGGGACCCATCGCAGCGGCTGTCAGGCGTTCGCTTCTGTTCGTGGCCTCCTTTCCTGGCGACGACGGACGGCGCTTCGGCGACGGCGAGCCGCAGGGCGTGCCGCTCGACCACGTGCCGTCGCACTTTTGGGCCCAGTCGCCGATCTTCCTGTGCAACGC